>JAILQK010000061.1 GCA_024699045.1 Lachnospiraceae bacterium
TGATCTTGAGCGGAATATACCCGGATCGGGAAAGAAATCCACGAAAAAGAAGAAAAAAAACATCAAGGAAGTCAGGGGAAATCTCAAAAATAAAATGCCGGTGCCTCTTGGTGAGATCAATGATCAGGATGTGTTCGGTGAGGATTATAATCCCGATCTGGCAACCATAGAAAATAAATTTATAGAGGCGGCAAATGACACAGGCAGATCGGCACTGTACTATAAAGTCCGCGATGCCATCGCACTGTATCGTAATGAGGTGGACGAAGACGCCAGGATCAACATGATGCTGGCAGTCAGGGAAAGTGCGTTTAATTATCTTATGGAGAAAAAAGGCAATGCGCCAACCCGTAAAAGAGTGTGCCGCGATATCGTAAGGATGGTAGATGCCTATGCTTCAAGAAACGGTATCTCTAAAGAACGGGATTTAAGTTATCTGATAAATCAGGAAAACATATCAGATAAAAAGCTTGATATGGAAATCAGGCTTGCCGGCAAACTGATCGTCAAAGATGACGATGAATTTAAGGGAGATCTTAAGGACCACAGAAAGGCTTTTAGAAGCAAGATAGCAGATGTAAAGTTTGCCGGGGTGCTTAAGGAGGCATTGATTCATAATGATCGATGGGCGCTTAGGCATATGGATTCGGTCAGGAACGAATATAAAGTATTCAATAATACCAGGAATGAAGCATATGATGATGCCGTCCGCAGTGTCGTATCCGGGTATATGAATGTAGACAGATTAGGTATAAATCTGGCCGGCATGGACAAAGAGGCTCTTAGAGCTGTCGGAGAGCTAAAGGTTCAGCAGCGGCAACTGGGAACCAATATGCTTGTCAGACTATCTGCACCCGACGAGGAGAATGCAGACCGCCTTCAGGCAAAGGGACACATGATAGAGGGTATCCTGGCGGATATATTGAAATGGGATCCGTCAGAATTTGCCTTTGACAAGCCGGAGGATTTTCTTAACAGAAGTACGAAAAGACAAGGGAAAGGGAAGCATTTTCTGGAGTTATACAACAAACTGAGGATAGCCGACAACTCGGACGTATTGTTGAATGAGCTGAAATACATGCAGGACAACAGAAAGTATACAGCAACTTTTGACGAAGATATGTTCAGGGAGATTGAGGCGAGACTCAACTTTTATAAAGAGGTACGCAGGGAGTATGAAGACAGGCTGAAAATGATGAATTCTCCGTATTATGCGCTCCTTACGAAGGAAGACATGGCGGATTATGATACTCCGGAGAAGATCAATCTCCTGGGGCGGGATAAAAGCGTGAGAGGCGTAAGAGGGAAAAAGAGTGTAGGAGAAGGTTTTAAGAGCTTTCTGAGATCTCTCAGAAGTAAAATCACCAGACTTGGATCAAACAGAAAAACGGGTGGTGAATTCACAAGAAAAACCGATGTAAATAAACTGCTTAACTGGCATCGTAAAAGGGTCAATGCTTCTACAAGAGACATCGCGCGAAGGGTTGATCTGTATACTTCGTTGGTAAATTCCAATCTGGAATCCGAGAATCGGAACAGGGACGAGTCATGGCTGCTGGAGAATAACAGGAGAGAAGCAGCGCGTCCTGCTGAGGAGGCTGATGCCGGAGATCAGGAGGTTCAGGAACATAATGCAGAGCAGGAGGTGCCTGTACAGAATGAGAATGTCCGGCAGGAGGCAAATGCCGTAAATCAGGAGGCAAACGCCGTAAATCAGGAGGCAAACGCTGTAAATCAGGAGGCAAATGCCGTAAATCAGGAGGCTCATGCCGGAGAGCAGGAGGTTCAGGGTCATAATGCAGAGCAGGAGGTGCCTGTACAGAATGAGAATGCCCGGCAGGAGGCTAATGCTGAGGCGGTCGCAGCGCCGGAACAGAATGAGAATGCCCGGCAGGAGGCAAATGCCGGAGATCAGGAGGCAAACGCCGGAGATCAGGAGGCAAACGCTGAGGAGGTCATATCGCCGGAAGAGGAGCTCAAGAATAAACAGGCCGAAATAATGCAGCATGCTCAAGAAACCGTAGCTGATATCGAGGCCAAATTGAATAAGCAGCGCGATGATTTTATAAAGAAGGAGCTTGAGGAGGAAAAGAAGAGGAAGGCTCAATTACAAAAGGAAATCGTTGAAAAAAGGAATTCCATAACATCAAAAAGCAAAGCGTGGAATGATAAGCTTGATGAAAAGGAAGATAACAGACTCTACCTCACATTCATGGCGGGGGAATATGAAAACCTCACGAAAAACAATCTGTCTGTGGAAAAAGCTTTCGATCTTCATGAAAGAATGGTGACAAGACTGATCAATTTCACCGGAATTGAAAAGAAATTTATAGAATTAATTTCCGTGGATAAACTTGCGGAGTTTGTGAATTATGTCATAAAAAACCAGTATGTGGAGAATTCACAGGAAAAGCTTAAGGAGCAGATCATAGCTCTTCATGACAAAAACAGCAAAGAAACAAGTGACTCACTCCTTGATCGTGTAAAAAAGCTTATGGAAAAAGGCGATGAAATGACAGTACACGATAAGCTTCTTGCCTATGAATACAACACACGGCTCATACACCTGAACAGATCCCAAAAAGATGGTGACGCCGCATATAAAGATTATGCGGGGATCGATCTGAAAAATCTGACCCGGGCGGCAGAATATGATTTAAGGTATTATTCTACCCTGCCCGGTGAGAAAGAGTCTTTTGATACGATGCCGGAGAAAAAGGCAAGAGATCACGAAGAGACCTGCAGGCAGATCGCGGCTGCATATACCGGGAAAGACCCTGACTATTTCCGGGTGCTGCCTTTAAGCGAGCTTTCAGAGCTTGTATTTACCATGAATAACATTAAAAATAAAGAAGCATCGGAAGCAGCCGCGGAGAAATGTCTTAAACATGCTGAGGAAACTCATGCACGTATCAGAACCATAGATGAAGCATTGGATCAGAATGAAAGAAACGGGATCATATCTGCCATAGAGAATCTGTCGGGGGTTACGGCAGACGAACTTAAAGGCTGTGCGACCAGGGAGCTGAGAGATGTCCTTGTGTCAATGTATACTGATGTTTCTTCTCCGGAGACCCTGTCAAGTCAGACTAAATGGCTCGTAGCCGAAAACAGTAAGCGCCTGAGCACCGACTATTATGAGGCGCGGCTTAAGGACAGTCATAAGAAGGTATGGCTTTCAAGGGATCTTGACACGGATACGGACGATGACTACTTTGACAGTGAAATTGCCACTGATGTTGATAGAGAAGATGTCATTGACATTAAACTTGCCAAGGAAGCTGACAGTGATCTTGCCAGTGAAGATGACAGTGAAATTATCGATGACCTTGACTTAAAGCTTGAGGGAGACCATAAAGAGTCAGCCGATTTTGAAGATCTGCGGGCAATGGCAGAGTACAGTATATTGTACCTGCAGCAGCATAAGGGCTTCGAGGATCTGAAGTTTGATGATTTCGCGGGGCTTAGTCCGGATGAAGTATATTATATCTACAGGAATGTGGGCATAATAGAGGAATTTAAGGATACTGTAAACGAATATGAAATGAATGACCGGGCAAAAGCCATAGGCGAACTTGCCAATATGGAAATGCCCCCAAAGCTAAAGTCTGCTTTGGAGAAGACTTTGAATGTGAATTTCGAAACAGATGTCAGGTTTATCCAGATGAATGAGTCTCCCCATTTCGCAGGAGGGATGAAACTGACCGAATGGAAAAAGCCTGCATGGATGATAAAGCAGGAGCAAAAAGAAGCACTTAAGAAACGTCCGATCAGCGAAAGAGAAAAGTCCGTAAAGGCGAAGCTCAATGTGGAAGAGATGCTGCTTGAAGAGAGTTATCGAAGGTGGTTTGATGAACTGCGCAAGGATAAAAAGAGCTCCCAGGAGGCTAAGGTCGTTGAAAGAGACAATCGTGAGTTCTCCCGTGAAGCCGGGAATATGCTGAATATATTGGGAGATATCACTTTGCTGTCGGGACAGTCGGCGTTGGACAGCGATATGGCAGGGAAGGTTGGACAGATCCTGAGCAACAGGGCAGGTGAGCTTGTGAGGCTTCTTAATTATGATTCAGCAAAGATAATGAAGGCAGCTTCTGTTTTCGGTGAGCTTAAAACGGGTGTGGGAGAAGAAGAAAAGTCATTTTTTGAATCTTTCGAGAGCAGTCTCATGCCTGTGATCAATGCTCTGTCAGAAGAATTATCCAGATCAAAGGACGAATCAAAGGATAAATCAAAGAATAAAAAAGAGCTTTCTAAAGAGGAGGCTGTTATCAAAGTCATAAGCTCAGGCAAATTGGATAAGGAAATCCAGGGACTTGTCGATAAGCTTGAAACCAATCTGGATATGTTTGAGAAGAAAGTTATTCCGGTAATGAAAAATGCCACTTCTGATATCTATAACAAGGGCGAGGAAGGTGAAAACATCCCGACTATAATGGATTTAATGGACGATGATATCAAAGAGCTTGTCAATGCTATCGATGAGGAGACACACAGACACCGTCTGGCAGAGGCTAAAACTACCAAGGAGAGAGTTGAACTGCAGAAGAAGCCAAAGGAACAGGCGGACAAAGAGCGCGGTAAGCTGAATGATATGCAGGAGTCATTATTATATGACAGCAAGAAAGGACAGGGCAGATTTAACCAGCTCCTGATATCCGGATATTATGAAAATGCTTCAAAAGCCGATCAGCGGAAGATGCTCTCTTTTATTGTCAGGGACATGAAGAAAAAGGGCAAATATACTACAGATAAAGAAAAAGGGTGTGAATATTTTGCTGCCACAATGAAGGGAGCCGGGCCGCTCATGCAGAAGATGATGCAGGGAATCCCGGAACGAATGGTAATACCTGAAATGTCAGTGGCTCTGGGTGTGGTGAAGTCATCGCTGGCTCACATTGATAAGGAATATGTTGATAAGGTTTTTGATGATATACAAAAGAGTTCAAAAGGTACAATCACATCCATCAGCAGAAGAGAGTCTCTGGGCGCTGCATCGGTAGCGGAGACCTTTAAGTGCACGATAGCCGGTCCCAAAATGGAGCCTAATGAAGTCGTTGTAAAGATCCTGCGTCCGGATGCGAAGAAAAATATGAAAGAAGACTTCAATTTTGTACGAAGGGCAGCCATGTTTGCGGATATGTCCGATGCAGAGATGGAACAATACACGCAAAAGAACGGAACCAAGCTGGTTGACCATGATGTGAAAGTCACAGAGTCCGGATTTCTGGCTCAGTTTTCCGAGATCGAAAAGGAATTTGATTTTACCAATGAGGTCAGCAACTGTGAACTCGGAAAGAAAAACTATGTCAACAAATACAATAAGAAAAAGGACGGTACAGACAATTACCATGTGAAATCCGTCGAGATAAATAAGAAGATCAAACCAAAACAGAATTATCTCGTTATGAACATGGCAAGCGGCACAACGGTAGATAAGATCATCGGACAGACTGATAAGGCCTGTAAGGGAGTGGAGAGCGTCTTCAGAAATACAGATGATTCAATAAACGACAAGATGGTGGTCAATACACAAAATATCGGTCTGTTTTGGGATTTCAGAAAGGACATGATCAAATCAGCATCGAAAACGATAAAAACACAAAAACTGGTTTCGAAGCTGGCATATGTATGGCTGGAGCAGGCTCTTTTCGGCAGTGCGGTCCTGGGTTCCGACAATTTCCATCATGGCGATATGCATGCCGGTAATATCATGTGCGATGGTAAAGATACGACCATACTTGATTATGGAAATGCTGTGATACTTAAGGATTCAAAGGTTAATCAGATACTGTCAATGCTGACATCAGTGGTCATCGAGAGCTCGAAGGACTTTGTAGAGGCGTTTAACACTATGCTTGAATTATCGGCCAAGGATGAAGAGAAATCCAAAAACAAGGTCGGATATGCGCCTCTGAATGAACAGCAGCAGAAGGAATTCATCACCAAGCTGGATGAGTTGTTTAAGCTGGGCACAGCAGAAGATACCGGCAAGAAGATCCTGGTTGCCCTGAATATCGCCCAGTCTCTCGGAGTTAAACTGCCTAAAGAGATACAGAATTTCTCCCAGTGTCAGCAGCGTTTGGAAAACACTTTGCTTGAGGTGAAGAATACGGCGATAAGGGCTTCAAACATGGTAGATAAGATGGATAACATGAATGTAGCGCCAAAGGATATGAAATCCCCCGATCCCATGATCAAGCTCCATTTATTCCTTCAGGATCCCGAAAATCGGTTCGGGGAAGATATCGAGGCCTTTAGCGACAGGTATAATACATACAGCAAGGGACCTCTTACGGAGAGTGCTAAGAAGGCAAAAACCCAAAATGCTATGGATGATGCTCTGAAAAAGGATCTCCCTCTCTACGGAAAGCTCAAGGCACTGATCACTCCGGAGAGATCAAGAGCCCTGGCAACCGAATGCAGACAGGTACTTAAGGAAGCATCGGAATATTCAAAACGTGGTGAAAAAGTTCCGCGTGAGCTGCTCCAAAAGATATGGGATAAGGCCGGTGAGCTTAATCTTCTTCATGATAAGACTGACAGTTTCGGTGGTTTTATGGATCTGGAGTATTATTCAGATTTAGTAAACAAAGTCTTTACACATAAAGATTATAATTACAGTAATATTGATGAAGCCGCGTTTGAAAACGTGATGGTCATCTTTGAGGAGATCATACCCACAATGCTCGAGGGTGTGGATAAACTGTATGGAACGCTTTCCGATGTGAGCAAAGATGCTAAAAAAGAAAAACAGCGTCAGACCAACGTTTCGCAGATCGTTTCTGAGGCAACCCGGCCCCTTATTCTTTTTAATCGTGAAGCAATGGACTATAGAAGAAGAATAAGGGATTCAAAGGATGACGAAAAGAAGAAGGAGTTTGAACGACAGAATGCGAGGATGTTAAAATCCCACAATTTTAAGGTAAAGTACAATGATTACAGAGACGCCGAATCAGAACTGGATAAACTCAGCGGGTCAGGCGATCAGGCGAAAATAAACGAAGCTCAAAAGAAGCTGCAGATTTGCGAGAGTGAATTGGTGGCTCAATTCATGAGCGAAGCAAGACTTGATATAAAAGATGTCAGTAAAGATTTTGAGAGCAACATATCTAATGAAAATCTTATGGATGACGACTTTATGCCTGATTTTGTATCGGTAATGGGCTATGTGGTCCAGGATCACTGGCTGAGATCGGCAATGAAGATCAATAAGGCCCTTGCGGTAAAAGTTAAGAGCCGTGCCAAAGAGAAGGAAAAGCTGGACAATATCATAGAGAATGAAAAAAAGGCAGAAGAGGCCCTAAAAAAAGGACGGGGAGCCGCTAAGAAGAAATAGGCCGAGGGAGCAAAGAAAAATGGCTGACAGAGGCGTCATATGAGAATGCATTTTTATACTCTGGAAAAAGAAGATATATCACCCCTGGAACCGTATATCCCAAAACACGTTTTGAGTAACATATCAGCAGAGGGGTATTATACTCTCGGAGCGGTATGTGATCCGGATGGGGATAGGGTGCTTATGGGGATGCTGCAGTTCTATGTCGGTATGTCGGAAACGGAGGACTGTTATGCCGAACTGATCCATGTGTTTGTGCTGGATGAATACAGGAGGAGAGCGGCAGGTGTAAGACTGGTGAATAAGGCGGATTCCATTTTGTCCGGAGAAGACATCGATATTTTTATGGTCAGAGTATCTCCGGAGGACATAAGCGATCTGTCAGAGGAGGATCTGGAGTCGTTTCTTAAAGAGTGCGGCTTCATATCTACCAAAGACGATATTGTCGGGACGGAAGATCCCGGATCACGGGATCCCGGTCAGAAAAGATTTTTCAGGTTCACGGGAAGGTAGATAAATGCAACTGTACATAACCACGGACAGTGGTGATATATTGACGATCGGCGACGGCGACGATTCGTTCATAACCATGAGAGTCACAGGTAAAGAAGCAGATATTCTTTCGATAACGGTGCCGGAGGATAAACGAAGACAAGGGATCGGAACCGGACTTTTGAAGGCTGCAGAAAAGACTCTTTCAGAGAGGGGGATTTTCTTCATATATGCCGATCATCTTGGATCCATAGAGGGATTGAGAGAATTCCTGATCCATAACGGATATGAATCTTCAGAGGGTACCGCGATCATAGATATAAAGGGGATACTCAAACAGGCACATCCGGTTCTGGAGAAATTGAAGAAGCGTAAGATCACCGGATTAAAGCCTGTTCATCTGGAAGATTTTGAAATATCAAAGTGGGATGAGCTGCTGGATTTTCTGTCCGGGCACGGAGTTAATATGACATGCTTTGACCTTGCTTTTATGGATCAGCGGATCAGTACCGTTATCTATGATCAGGAAGACAGGATATGTTCGGTGATCCTTGGATCCGTCAGTGAGAATAATATATATCTGGCGCTTTTGCTCAGCAGAACAGGAGCAGAGAATAAATCATACACATTTGCGGCTTTGAAATGTATCGTCATGGACATCAGCACTCTTATGGATAAGAAGGATTATGACAAAGTTCTGCTTCCGGCGTGCAACTCCGGTGTCACCTCATTTATTAAAAACATTCCGGATGTTGTAGAGGACCGGATCCTTTCGGAAGTGAGCTATGAGACATATAAGGGTATAACAAAGAGTTCATATAACGATATGGAACCGGCTATCACCGAAACAGATGAGAGTACGGGAACCGAATGGATGCGTGCGCTTGCCCGTAATCCCATGCAGTATATCATCAGCTGGAAGGTACCATGGTACAGATCCTCTCAAGATCATGGAAACGGGCAATAAGATCAAAACAGATGATCATATCTTCACAACTCTTCGATGCGGGATACGTGAGCTTACTGAAGCCGATCTTTCCGCAGAGTCTGAATTGTATAACAGCCCGCATATGACGGATCATATCCCCCCGCTCTCGGATCGCGAGCAGGAATTACAGTTTTTTAAGGCGTATGCCGAGATGGTATACCAAAGATACGGATACGGGATGTGGGGAATATTCGATCTTGAGACCGGCCGCCTCATTGGGGAGGCGGGACTGGAACCAAGGTCAGATGTAAATCGTGCCAAATACCCGTATGACTGGATGTTCGATGAGCACTCGGCAGAGCTCGGATTTCTTATCGCCGAGGACCTCTGGGGGCAGGGATATTGCAAGGAAGCCTGTCAGGGTATACTTACATACTGTAGTGAGCATTTTGGGATCACTACAGCATTTGCGCGTACATCCCCCGACAATATCGCATCGCTCCATGTTCTTTCCGGACTTGGATTTGAAGAATATGAACGGATACCCTCAGAGAACGGCAACGATACCGTGATCATCTTCAGGAAACACATCTCCTGAATTTTATTCCCTTACGATTAAACAACCGGATATTGTTTATTCATGGTTGGCATGGTGACATTATGGAACCCCCATTGACCCTGATAAAACGACTGTGGGAAAATTTATTTGTCTATCTGATCTTTCGATTTTCTTTTTATGATCAAGACTTATTAAATATCTGTAAGGAGGAACCAGGAATGAAGAAATGCGAAAAGACATGGAGTTCACAGATCGTTGAGCACAAAGGATTCAGGGATTTAGGCAATTATGTGATCGAATTGCCTGATTTTGATGATCCCGCTGTGCTTGAGACCGGACGCGTTACCGGAAACTATCTTGCCGATCACGGTGAATCTCCCTACTTTGGATGTACTGCGATGGTCAAAAGGAACAGTAAAGGTGAGGTCATAGTCGGCAGGAACATGGACCTGGATATCTCACAGTGCCCCGGCTACGTGTTTAAGACCACTATGGGCAAGTATAAGAACTTCTGTGTATCTTATTCACCGGGATTTTACAAGTCTTATGCTGAGATTCAGGAAATGGATGAGATAGACCCGACAATGGCATCAATGATAATGTTGTCTGCCTGTGACTGTATAAACGAGAAGGGACTCTACATTGAGGTTAACCTGCGTGAGTATACCAAAGAGCTTTGCTGCTATGGTATGCATTCATCCCGCGGAGAGAAGACCCGTGACGACGGTACTCCGTGGAGCGAGCTGCGCGCCTGCACCACTAATGTCTGCCAGCTTGTCTCTCAGAACTGTGCGACAGTACAGGAGGCTATCGAGTTCATCAATAACAGCTACGACTGGTACACTATCGCGCCTGCTCCCGGAATGAGTATGGCTGTAAGCAATAACAATCTGTGCTGTCTTATCGGAGATGCGACCGGTGAGTACGGTGTCATCGAATTTGCTCAGGATCAGATCAACTACCTTCCGTATCAGTATGGTCAGGCAAATTATTATATAACACCCAAGTGGAACGCTCTGGAGACTACCGGTCCCGGTCATGGAAGGCTTGATATGGTCTCCAAGGTTATCGTTCCCGTCGAGACTCTGGAAGATGCCATGGATGCGATGAAGCCTATTATGTGGCGTAATGAGACGTTGTGGGTGGGAGAATCACACCGTATCACCGACGGCAGTCATCTGCACCGCTACAATCAGATAGCATTCGAAGACGATAAGGGCGTTCCGCAGATGGATTACAGAAGCGAGTACGTATTCCAGTGGCCTGTCATGGACGATGGTCGTATGCTGATTTCTGCCGGGATGTACGATCAGGCCGTGAAATCGGACTATGATCCCATGATCAAGCAGTACCTGGACGAGGCTGTGGCCGCAGGACACCTTGTGATAGATGACGGTTCCTTCAAGTTTGAGGTCAATGGGAAGAAGGTTGGCATTGATGAGCTTGCCGCAAAGAAGGCAGAGTATGAAGCATGTGAAGATCTTGGAAAGCGGGCGGAACTCAAACCGTATTATGATGAATGCTGGCGCCTGTTGCGTAACCTTACCACTCAGTGGGCGTTTAACGATGACAACTTTGAGGCCATGAAAGCTGCCGCATACGCAAGCCTGCATATCCGTTATGATGCTGATGGTAATTTTGATCCTTCTGTCATGAGCAAGTATGAAAAGCTCTGTGCTTTCTATGGCAAGGGCTGCGAAAAGGACGAGACTCCGTTGCGTGATGATGCTTCCATCTGGACCACCAGCCTTAACGTCGGTGTAAACTGCAGCAAAAAAGAGATCAAGGTACGCTTCTGGGAGGATGACAACGTAATCTTCCATGCCCAGTTCTGATCCTGATAAGCAAGACGAATATTGATCATTGAAACAGAAGAGGTCTCTCAGGTACCGATAAGTACCTGAGAGACCTTTTTATATGGCGCGTGGCGGCGCACGTTTCCAATGGGGGGTGACAAAATGGAACCCTCTATTGACCTATGTGGAATTATATTGAGACAATGATTTAACTGTAATCTTTTATGCTTGGTAATATCAGGCCTTTATGTTAAAGAAATACCAGTAATATCGGAAAGGGAATGATCAAGACTAAAGTGGATACTTCACAGACTTCGCAGAAAAAGAACGATGACATACAAAAGATACCTTTTTATAAGCTTTCCTTACAGGCATTGCCCGAAATATGGATCTTCCAGATCATTATATATCTGATCCTGACAATTCCGGCTTTATTATTGCTTGGACTTATTGACTGGGTCGCCGGAATAGGAGGAAAAATCGTTACGACCGCCAACATAAAGAGTTTTCTCTTCAGTTGGAAATTTCCGGTTATACTTGTGATGATATTTCTGCTTGTTCTTGTATATATGGTGATCGAACTGTTTTCACAGATTTATTTTACGGAATGTCTTCTTAAAGGACAAAAAGCCGGGATAATAAAATGTATTGCCGCCGGAATTAAGTCTGTGAAAAGGTTTATGAATTTCGGCGGGATCATGACTATACTGTTTATATTGATCGCTGCTCCGTTATGCGGAGTCGGATTTTTCATCAGCTTATCCGAATCCTTCTACATTCCCAATTTTATCATGGAGGTCGTTCTCAAAAATCCGCTTTATAAGATCGGATATTTTGCTCTGATAGTTTTTTTTATTTTGATCGCATACCGCTCGATCTTTATATTGCATGCTGTTTTGCTTGACAATATGACTCCGAATGAAGGGAGGAAATATTCCTCTCGATTGGTGAAAGAACACAGGGCTGCATTCTTAAAAAGGTTACTTCTGAATGTATTGGCGGTTGTCGCCATAATTGCTCTTTCGGGAGTCTTTTTCGAGCATCTTCCCGGGTGGCTTTTGGGAAATCTGGCAGAGACTATGCCGAAGAACTACAACATTGATATAAAAACGATCATGGAAAGCGGAGCGGGGCTGTCTGATCTGGATAAAAAAGTCATAATGTACAGGATAGCTTCAGTATTCGTTGTTATTCTTGAGAAATATCTTACAGCTATCGTAACGCTTGTCTGTGGTGGTTATTTAATGCTTGTCCTCACGCAATCCTACCTGGAATACAGTGGGAAAGAAGGGCCGCTCTGGCCACAGCGCCTTAAGAATGGTCGTTATATCGGGAAGGTAATGCTGATAATAGGAGTCTTTATCTTATTTGCCCTGATCTCGATCGGTTTAGGAGTTTTTTATAATTCGATTTATGGGAGAGATGATCCCGTAAAGATCGTAGCACACCGTGCAGGCGGGATAATGGCATCGGAGAATTCACTCGAAGGATTATATAAATCGATCGAACATGGATGTTATGCTGCCGAGATCGATGTTCAGCGCACAAAAGACGGATATTACATCATAAATCATGATAATGATTTTGCGCGGCTTACAGGAGTTGCAAAGACGCCTCAGGAAATGACACTGGCAGAGATCAAAGAGCTTACCATCCAGGATACAACGGGAAACGGACAGGAATTATCCGTCCCGACATTTGAGGAGATGCTTGATGTCACAAAGGGAAAGATCAAGCTGTTTATAGAGTTAAAGGGAGGAGACCATCAGATGGTGGATGATCTTGTCCGGATCATTCGTGAGCATGACTGCGTAGAAGATACGGCTTTGGTCTCACTGAACTATGATGAAATAGACTACGCGGAGACGAACTATCCCGAGTTTGAAACGGGGACTCTGTTTTTTGCAAGTTTAGGAGATGTATCAAAGCTTAACTGTGACCTGATCGTCATGGAGGAGGAATCAGCGATCGATATTAATATCTACAGTATCCATAAGGCCGGTAAACAGGCAATGGTATGGACGGTTAATACAGAAGAAGGAATGTACAAATTCCTGGATTCAACTATTGATGGCGTTGTTACCGATGAGATCCCGATGGCTGAGAATGTGCAGGCAGTGCTTGACGACAGGACAGACCTTGAAGTTATTCAGGATGAACTGGTTATATTAATCTATGAATGAAAGCTCAATTAAAGATGAACACCTCAAAGACAATTACAGAGACTGAAGAAACTGAAAAGAAAGAAGCGTCAGTGGAAAAAACAGATACGCAGGCCGGGCTTAAGATATCAGAAGGAGCAGAAGAACAAAAGAGCACTTCGGATATTATGGCTTTGCTTCAGGTGTTGAGATTCCCTGCAAGCATTGGCCCCAAAGTTGTAACAGAGCATTCCACGAAAGCTTCCTGCATAGCAATTGCAGTACAGGCGTTAGTAAAGGGGTTTTTTGTTCTGTGTTTTTATCATGGAATGAACCAGAAGATACTGCGTGCTTTTGTCAACTTTGCCAATTCAATATCAAATGGCCTTCGGAATATGTCTGAGGAATTGATCGATCTTTTGGCTAAAACCGTCATCTTTAATATTTCAAAGGTCCCTCTTCTGGGGGAGCCCATTTCCAAAGTGGCAGATAAATATCTATCGGGATATCTGACCCTCCTGGCAACAAGCTTTTCGACAGCGACGAATGATATTCTTTATGATCTTTATCCGGCTGTTAGTCTGCCGGAGGGGATCGGTTTTTTGATGGGAGTTTTAGCTTCCTTGATCGGAGTGGGGCTGAGCGCGCTTGTATTAAAATTGTTTCTTGTCGTGGCAAAACATCCTTTCAAAAGCTTCCCGGAGATCTTTTCCCTCTTGTCGATAAGGAGCGTTGTCAGCATACCGATCGTTTTTGTCGTTGCGATCTTAAGTGTTTTCCTGCCAATGACCGGAGCAATGCTCCTGCCATTGGCGGCGTTATTCGGAATGAGCTACATGTTTTCGGTATTGTTTAATAGCAACAACAGGACCTCAGAAAATCGTTTTGTATATGTTGTGCCTTTTATTATTATACTGATGCTAATCATATCAGTACTTACTTCAGCTATCGAGGGACTTGCAACCGGAGCTTCGATCTATGCGAGGTTAGAGGCATTTTTCCAAACGCTGCAATCAAATATCAATCAATAAAAACAAAAGTATAAAATGAAGGGGGAGTTATTATGAACGAGGAAACCAACGTATTTGAGCAGGATTTTACACTGGGTAAGCTACTTATATATGTCCTGCCGACGATATTCGCGATCCTTCTGGCATCGCTCTATTCGATAGTCGATGGTATTTTCGTCTCCAACTTTGGCGGAACGACTGCCTTTGCGGCGATAAACCAGGTCGCGCCTATTTTCATGATAATCGCCTCCATCGGATTTATGTTTGGTACCGGTGGGAGCGCACTGATAGGTAAGGTCCTGGGAGAGGGAGATGAGAAGAGGGCAAACGGTCTCTTTTCATTCTTTACCTATTCCCTGATCGCTATAGGTATTATCTGCTCTGTACTGCTGTGGATCTTCCTGGAGACTTTCCTTAATGCGCTCGGTGTGACAGAAACGATGATGCCATTCTGTGTTGCCTACAGTCACATCATAATCCCGGCGCTTACGCTCTTCATGCTGCAGTTTTATTTCCAGAGCGCTCTTACGACGGCAAAGAAGCCAAGACTCGGTCTTCTTTTTACTGTACTTGCCGGCATAACGAATACCGTAGGCGATGCGGTTCTTGTCGGGGTCTTTTCGAACGGCGATCCCGTTAAAGCAGTTCAGGGAGCTGCAATAGCGACGGTAGGAGGTCTATTTATCGGTGGAGTTGTTCCGCTTATTTATTTCTTTGGCAAAAACACGAGCCTTCTCCATCTTGGAAAACCGGATGTGGACGGATTGGCTCTTGCCAAGGCATGCGGAAATGGCGCATCCGAATTTTTTACCAATATTTCGGGATCTATCATCAACGTTGTCTACAACAGTCTGTTCCTATACATGATCGGAGACATGGGCGTTGCAGCTTATGGCACAGTGGGCTATGTCAACTCGGTATTCACCGCCATCGCTTCCGGTTTTGTTCTTGGTGTCGCCCCTCTTATCTCATACAACTACGGATCCGGTAATACGCAGAATCTGAAGAATCTGTATAAGAGAAGTTTGACGCTCGTGATCATTATCAGTATCACAGCAACCGTTGTGATCGAGCTGCTGTCGCATCCGCTTTCAGCCGCATTTGCTCACGGAGATGCGGATCTTCTGCAGATCACGGTCGACGGTCTGACCATCTTTACGTTGTCCTTCCTGTTTAAGGGGATCCCGACCTTTGGCAGCGGGCTCTTTACCGCTTTTAATAACGGGAAGATCTCCGGGATCATTTCGATAGTGAGGACGCTGGTATTCAATATGGCAACCATTATCATAGTACCGGTCATTTTCTTTCATGTGTTTGGATCAAGCTATGAGGCGGCTTTCTATGGCGTATGGTATTCCGTCGTATTCTCAGAGCTCCTCGCTGTATTCATGACGTTCTATTTCCTGCGTAAATACAAAAAACAGTATCAATACGCGTAAAATGAGCTGAATAGGAATTGACTTACAATGTTTGAAAAACACTCGAACAGACAAAGATATTATTATAAAAAATCATATCTTGAACGCAGACTGCAATATGACGTCATGGAAAACGGCGTTGCGCATATTCCGTGTAAAGTAAAAAGCATTGACGATATAATAAGTAAGTTCAGCGTTAAGGGATGCGAGTCACTGGATACGGAATTTCTGATGTATATTATGGATTTTGCCGGATTTATCCCTCCCGAGCACATGATCGTTCTGGAATTGATCGGTCCGGGATTCAGTCCGGAGGAACAAAAAACGATCATTGAAACCATTACGGCAGAGACTGCTTATATTCTCGGCAGGACTGAAGAGCATCTTAATTACAGGAGAAAAGGATTTATCAGCATGATCGCAGGAACCATCATTTCCGGGATCGCGCTATATGTTGCAAAAAAATTGATCGTGGATGTGCCGTTGGAGTTCATCTTTGTTGTTTTCTGGCTGTTTGCAGATGCGCTTGTGCGATATATGTTTATCGATAAGCGGGATTACAAAGAGGAAAAAATATTTATGGGAAGACTGGCCAGTATGGAGGTCGTGTTTAAGGAGCAGGATAGTGTCCCTGAGTGAAGCCGGAATGAAGACTAAAGCTTATATGATATGATAAAATGTGATCGATCAGGAATTCAGCCGGGAAGGGAAAAGAGATAATGGAAAGAATACTGAGAGTGATCGCACTGATATCATTCTGTATGATACTTGGCGGATGTTCAGCAGGACAGCCGGGAGGAGACAGTACAGCAGAAAACGACAGTCATGAGGAAATGACATACATGAGTCCGGACGGTTATCAGATCCGATATAACGCATCGAATACAGAGTCGAAGGAAATAGACGGGCATACCGTTAGATTTATATATACCGGAGAACCTTCAGGCGAAAATATGATAACGGTTACTTATATCCCCGACAGGTTTCCGGACGAAGTTCTGTATGAAGTGACGGAGCCCTGGGGAGATCAGGAAGCCATAGCAAGGAGCGAAGGATTTTTCCCCGGAACCAATGATAAATGGGGATGTTGGAGAACTTTCAGTACGACAGACGGAAAATCAGAGATCGTGAGAACCGCCATTGCGGGTGAGTATAACGGAGGCGTTCTCATGTTTGAATCCGAGGAGCATATGAGCGGTGATGAGGAGAAAGATATGGCGATCAGTGATGAATTGGCCTATATCGTAGATTCGATCACTTATGATAAATTTGAACCGCAAACAATGTACAGCTATCACCCGGGCACATACAGCTCAAAGTCCGGAAAGATCATCTTGAAAGACGATCATACCGGAACCCTGAGTTTTCCGGATGATGCGGAAATAACATGGGGCTCCTATGAAATAACGGCAACAGACGGGAGTTTTACACATGAATATTCAATCGAAGGAGACTCCTTATATCTGGAGAATGATGGGGAATGGGTCGAGTTTACTAAGTGACCCCCGTCAGCATTTGTTCCAGCTGATCCATTACATCTCTGTAGTATTTTCTGCGTGCTTCGTCTTTGGCATTAAAGATTTCATGCCTGGAGTTTTCGTAGACATATTTTTTTGCATGAGGAACCCTGGCCATAAAGGCATCAAAGCCCTCAGGCTCAACCAGACTGTCCAGACCGGCCTGCATCAGTACCACAGGGATCCGGATCTTTCCCGCATTTTTTATTATTGACTTGTTTGCGTCTATGGCGGCCATCACCCAGCCAAGACTTGCGCCTGAAGTACGGTAATGAGGATCATCAAGGCGTTGGTTAAAGAGATAGTTAAAGCGGGCTTCAGACAGGGCGCTGCTGTTTTCAAAATCAGGTTTTGGATCGAAATGATGCTGCCCGGGACAGAGACTCTTCTGTTTGCGGGCAAGGATCATGTAGAGCCTGACAAACAGGATCTTTAAGGGGGTTATATTTCCGGTATTCATTTTGAGCATCGGAGATGAGAGGAGCGCACCCGCGAAGGTATCCGGGTAGTCCTCAATATACAATGCAGCTATAGCGCCGCCCATAGAGTGTGCGAGCAATAAAAGAGGAAGGTTTGGATATTCTCTTTGGACGATCTGCTCTGTAAACCCGTGAAGATCTTTTACATAGGTTTCGAAACTGTCAATGTGGACCACATCAGGCTCGGGGAGCCTGCCTTCGGAATAACCGTGGCAGCGCTGCTCAAGAAAATACACAGTGTATCCTGTTTGCCACAGATACCAGGCATACTCATGGTATTTGCCCCAGAATTCACAAAAACCGTGAACCATGACGATAACGGCTCCGGCCTTGGGATTATCGGCTTTGTAGTAATTTAGTCTTATTCCGTCCGCGGTTGTGAAAGTGCTGTTAATAACGTGACTTTTACGCCATGTTTTATTCTCACCATTCATGGCCTGAAGGAAGTCATCCTCCCCCAGAAGATTTATTTCTGTTTCAGACATATCAGCCCTCATAGAGTTCTTTTGCCTTTGCCGGGTAGTTGGTTATTACCGCGTTGACACCGTATTCTTTGCATATCTGCAGATATTCCTTCGAATCGACCGTCCATACATTTACATCCAGACCGTATTTGCGGCAGTCCTGCATGTAGTTTGGATACTGCAGATTATACAGCGCGGGGTGAAGGGCATCTACCCCATGGCTTTTGCCGTAACCCGGCATATCGATGGGACCGTCTGCGTATAATAACCCCACCTTAGCATCGGGATCGAGTTCTTTTATTTTCAGTATAGAGTAGTGATTAAAGGAGGAATAGATGACGCGGTCTCTCCAGTTCTTGTTTCCGGTAAGCTCAAGGATCTTTTCTTCTATCCGGTCATAAAAAACAATGCCTGTTTTTAACTCGATATTGATCGTAAGGGATGTCGGCTCGAGCAGGTCGAAAACTTCCTCGATTGCAGGGATCCGGACGCCCTCATAGGCTTGATCTCCGTTCGAAAAATCGAGCTTTCTCAGTTCATCAAAAGTAAGATCTTTGATCCAGCCGACACCGTCAGAGGTCCTGTTTACAGTTTCGTCGTGGCAGACTACGATCACACCGTCTTTGGTCTGCTGGATATCAAGTTCTATTCCGTCTGCGCCCATATCGGCGGCCAGCTTAAAGGCAGGAAGTGTGTTTTCCGGAGCGTAGCCGCTTGCCCCGCGATGTCCCCATATAAGGGGATGTTTTTTTGAACTCATTTATTATTTGCCTTTCCCGGGTTCCTTAACGGACCCGTATCAGTTATGCAAGCCGGAATTTGCTCTGTCCCAGAGTTTTTCGTAGGAGAATCCCGTCACTTTTTCGCAGATCTTTATTTCTTCGGGAGTTATTTTTGAACTGTCTTCGCCCTTGCGCCTTGCGATCTCTTTTTTGATAGCGGCAAATTCTTTTCCTGTCATGGGGAAAAGAAAACCGACGATCAAAAGGGCTGTGATCAGAATGGCAGGAACAATGATGTAGATCATTGCAATACCGTGCTGTGTATATGCAGTCTGCCGGCCGCCGGAATTTGCGATCACTTCATCGTATCCCACCGCTGACAACAGGAAACCTATGGTAGCGGAAGAAAGCCCGCAGGAGACCTTTCGAACGAAGGTCGCCATGCCGGAAACTGTTCCGGGTCGGTGAACGGAGGTGATCAGTTCATCTACGTCAGCCATATCCGCCATGATCGCAAATATGCTGGTAAGTGTCCCGGCGTTTCCGAAACCTATCAGCGCCGTCATGCAAAGGATGGGAATGATATTCGCGCCTTCATATGAGAAAAAGAGGAGTCCAAGGGTACCTATGAGTCTGATGGGAGCTCCAACGAGAATAGTGAATTTTTTGGAGGTCCTGCTCATGAGAGGACCGAAGATGAGCATCCCGAAGAGCTGTGAGGCAAGGAGGACGGCCATCATGTAGGTAAAGTATCCGTTTGAGTATCCGTTCAAAACGTCATCCACATAATAAACAGCCATGCCGGAAACGAAGTCCATTCCGCACTGGCCAAACAGGTAGAGCCCGAGGAACATGATAAAGGAGTGATTCCTGAATACGCTTACAGCCTGAGGAAAACTTTCTTTTATATTTGATCTGATTGGTTCTTTTTGCTTCTCCCAGGTCCCAAGGAAGGTGACCATTGAAGTAATGAAGAACATTGGGCCGAATACCAGAGCACAGCGAAGATAGGACGCGGTGTCCAGATTGTCCTTTATGAGAAACGTGGGAACAAGACCACAGACAGCGGATCCTAAAGTTGACCAGATCATCCTTACGTTAGAGAACTTTGCTCTCATGCTGTAATCGTCGATCATGTCGGGAAGCAGTCCATTGTATGGGACCATGAGAATAGTAAAGCCTGTGGAGAAAAGACAGTACGTTAAAAGGTAAAAGATATACATAACCGTCATATTGTCGATCGGGATGGTATACCACATCTGAATAAAAGTAATGGATGAAATGATCCCGCCTATAAGTATATAAAAACGTTTTGCGCCGAACCGGGATCTGGTGCGATCAGTTATATTACCCATAATAGGGTCGGTTATGGCATCCCAGATCTGTCCAACCAGAGGAACGGTTCCTGCAAGCGCCGGTGGCATTCCGAGTGCTTTGGTGAGGAATACCGCATAAAATGTATTGATGATTACAAAACAGCCCCCATTGTAGAATTCCGCCATTCCGTACATCAAACGGGAGATCATGCTGTAGCTGTGTTTTTTTTCATTTGTATCCATGTGTTGTCTCTTTCGAAAGCTTTTATCGCCGGTTGTGTGAGGGGGTGTTCCCGGGCGTTTTGGTGCCGGGCGGTTGTGTCAGGTTGTTTTTGGACCGGGTATTGCCGGTTTTTTGTGCCGGGTAGCCCCGGGCTTTTTTTGACCCAGGGATTTCCGGGGCAGTGGGCTATTGGTTCCAATGAATATTTTACTATATTTTGGGGTGAGGTTACAGTATGATAAATGACCCCCTGACTCCGTCCCCAGGGGCCAAAGCCTCAGGTCCAAGGCCTCAGGTCCAAAGCCTCAGGTCCAAATGACCCCCTGACTCCGTCCCCCGGGGCCATCTGGTGTATAATAGTGGAGGGAGGCGAAATATGGCATTAGAGGATGGAGTGTGGATCATGCGGGGGCTTGGCAGGAACGATCCCTATCGTATCCGCACCTGGCAGGAGCTCATAAACTGGATAAATGAGGTCGGATTCCTTCCGTTGTTTGCGAACGATGTGGAGGGCTTTTCGGCAGAGGAGCATGTATCCCCCGATTACTGGTGGACCGGAGTGCGGGAAGAGGATCCCTGGGAGTGGCGTGAGATCATCGCAGCTTCACATCAGGTGGCGTACGGGAAGTTCTTCGGTCAGAAGGCGGGGTTCATAAGCCTTGAATGGCTGCCGTATTTTGCGAATTTCAGGAGATACGGATATGATTTCGATGCGCGCTGGGAGGACGGTCTCGCAAACCGCAGGGAAAAAAAGATCATGGATATGCTCACGGAACATGATGAAGCCGGAGACGTCACCTTTCCCGATGATCAGATCTTATCAACAGAGCTTAAGAAAAAAGCAGGATTCGGAAAGGGTGGGGAGAAGAACTATCCCGGGATCATTGCCGGCCTGCAGATGCAGACCTATCTGGTGATCGCAGATTTTCACAAGCGCAGGAATAAGCGTGGTGATGAATATGGCATGCCTGTATCCGTGCTGCTTCCGCCGGAGGCGATATGGGGTTATGAGACAGTGACTGCAGCCTATAAAGAAAGCCCTGAAGCAAGCTATGACAGGATCATGTCACGGATAAAGGAGCAGTTTTCCGTATCGGATGAAAGAGTTATCGCAAAACTGATCGGATCACCGTCGCACGGGTGATCTGAACGGATGCATTTGGGACGTGAAGTAGAGAGAGTGAACTATGAGGGATTACCATGAGTTAAGGTCGGGCTTTGAAACGGCATATATAGATGGCACGGCAGCATCTTCTTTAACATACAGACCGGCCTTTGTTTCCAACAACTATAAAGAGGGGAAGAAGGTATTATTGTCGATCGAAGATGAACTGTTAAAGTGCGATCAGTTTCAGATAAGCGTGGCTTTTATAACGATGAGTGGGATCACGCCTCTTCTTCAGACATTAAAGGAATTAGAAAAGAAAAATATTCCGGGAGAGATACTGACCACAAATTATCTGAACTTCAGTGAACCAAGGGCATTGTCAAAGCTGAACGATCTGTCTAATATCACTCTTCGAATGTATGACGTAGATACCGGCGAAGAAGGCTTTCATACCAAAGGTTATATTTTCAGAAAAGATGAGATCTATCGTATTATCATCGGCAGTTCCAATATTACAAGCGCTGCATTAACAAGCAACCGGGAGTGGAATACAAAGCTGGTCCTGACAAACCAGGGGGAGATGGCTAAAGAGATCATCGCGGAATTCAATGAGTTATGGAATTCGCAGTATTCG
>JAILQK010000085.1 GCA_024699045.1 Lachnospiraceae bacterium
GGTGAAGTACTCGAACAACAACATCCTTATGCAGGCCGGTCAGTCAATGCTGGCACAGGCAAATCAGAGCAACCAGGGCGTGCTTTCACTCCTCGGCTGATAAGCGTAGCGATAACTATCGCGGGATTCATAAACTACCAAAAGGGGACGGTCAAAAGACCGTCCCTTTTTATTGATAAAAGCATCACAAGAGAAACGGGAGCTGCATGAAAGCGGCTCCCGTTTGCTCCGGAAACTATTTGTATGTTGGATTTATGCGGATCTTTTTTCATTCATGATAAAGCTTAACATGCGGTCCAGGTCCTCGGTTTTCTGGAACTTAAGTTCAATGAAACGTATCGACCCGTCGAAACAGATGAGATCGGAGTCCTCATTTTTATTTCCGGAATATTCGACTACATTTCCGTTTTCCTTAACGATATCCACCTTGCCGGTGCAATTTGAAAGTGTTGTGAAGAAATCCTGTGATCTTCTGATGTTATAAAATCTCATGGCAGCCTCCTTTCATTGTCCTTATATTATTATTATCGTGGATGTGACAGTTGCTTTTCGGCATTGACCATTGTTGCAATTTCCTGTCTCTGATACTATGATAAATCCGGATGATGAAATGTAAAAGTATCAAAGCGGACGGAAAATATAAAAATAAAGACATATATTATGACTGATTTAACACGGTTTTATTGGAGGAATGTAAATAAATGGTCCTGAAATATGACTTTTCAACCGATGAGGACAACAGAGAGGCTATTCCCGCAAGCGAGGGGTTCCCTTTTGTAATAAAATACACGGATTTTTCTGAGCTTATAGGGGGCTTCGCACAGTGGCACTGGCATGAATTTTTTGAGATCACGATCCCGCACAGGGACGGGTTGTTGTTTCAGTCAGCTGACCGTTCTGAGATTATAAACCGTGGAGAGGCGGTTTTTGTGAATACGAGCATGCTGCACACGGTAAGCTGGGAAGACGGGAGAAGTACGGGGACTACCTATACGTTCTTTTTTGACAGGTCGATCCTTACAGGTACTTACGGAAGCGTATTTGAGGAAAAATATGTAGCGCCGGTTTCAGGATGCACCGATCTGGATTTTTTTGTGCTCCGTCCGGATCATCGAAGAGGGCTTAAGATAATGTCGCTTATCGGAGATATAGTAGAGCTGTTCGAAAATGAACCGTTCGGGTATGAGATGGGCGCAAGGTCTTTATTATCTGATTTTTGGCTGCTGCTTTTGGAAGAGACCGAAGAGCTCAGAAAGAACTCAAGGAGACAGGATCCCACGGACAGTCTTCGGATGAAACAGATGATGAACTTCGTCCATGATCATTACGCTGAGAAACTGTATCTCGACGAGATAGCGAAAGCTGCGGGAATAAGCACGAGAGAATGTACACGTTGTTTTAAGAGACAGATCGGGCAATCCCCTATGGATTACCTGAATCAGTACAGGGTAAGGATGGCTGCGGATGCCTTAAGATCAACGACAAAACCGATAAGCCTCATCGGT
Organism: Lachnospiraceae bacterium; assembly: GCA_024699045.1. Taxonomy (GTDB): domain Bacteria; phylum Bacillota; class Clostridia; order Lachnospirales; family Lachnospiraceae; genus NK4A144. Next base: position 1,506 of record JAILQK010000085.1, read on the forward strand.
GAAGAGTGCGGATTTGCTTCCGACAGCTATTTTGGGAAGACCTTCAGGGAATACATGAACTGTACACCGCGGGACTACAGACATCGTGATCCTTAGTCTGTGGTAATAAAAAAAACTTTATGATAGAATAAATCCGATCAGTCCGCATACATCGGTTATGGGAGGGTATGATGAAAAGCCAGTTTAAGGATGGAAATCTTGTTTATTTTCTGGAAGGCCGTATAGATTCTTCGAATGCAGATCAGGTCGGAAAAGAGCTGCAGGACGAAGGAACACTGTTTGATGGCATGTCGATCGCTTTCGATGCCGAAAGACTGGAGTATATTTCGAGCGCAGGACTCAGGGTGCTGCTCAAATTCAAAAAGAGCGTAAAGAGGGACATCAAGATCATAAACGTCTCCGATGAGGTATTTGATATCCTTGATGTCACAGGCTTCACCAGTATCTTTGAGGTCGAGAGGCAGATGCGCAGCATCTCGATAAAAGGGTGTAAACGGATCAGCTCTGCACTCAACGGAGAGATCTTCCAACTGTCGGAAGACGAAATGATAAAGGTTTACGGTGATTCGATACCGTTTTCGGATATCAAAAAGGAGCGTCAGCTGGCACAGACTGCCATGGCTTTTGGGATCCCTACACTTATTCCCTATGATATAGTTCAGTGTGAAAATGGTTATGGCATTGTTTTTGAAAAGGCGGAGACAACATCGCTTGCTTATCTTATAAGCCATGAGCCTGCAAAGCTGGAAGAATATGCCGGCAGACTCGCGACACTGCTGAAGGAACTTCATTCTACCGAAGTTCCGGAGGATAAATTTCCTGACATCAAGGATAAATACCGCAAATGGATCGCCGAGACCAATGATCCCTCCGACAGTAAAGTGTCTGTGTTTTCAAGCCTTATCTCAACCATTCCCGACAGCGGCACGTATGTGCACGGAGACATCAATCTCAACAGTGTAATGGTCAAGGACGATGAGCTCCTGCTTCTTGATATGTCCGGAAGCGCTCGCGGCAATTCGCTTTTTGACCTTCAGGCGCTGTTTGCATCACTGGTGGCCATAGAAAGGAAAAACGAGGGATATTGCCTTAAAACATTCGGGCTTTCCCGTACTGCATGCATAAAATTCTGGAATGCGTTTTTCAGTGTCTATATGGGAGACAGACCCCAGGAGATCCACTCAATGAACGAACTTCTCCTGAAGTACTTTGTCCTTAAGGAAAGCGTTTTGAACAAACTTGAGAACAAAAACAGATATGGCATCAACAGCCGATGAACGGAGGATTCGATGAGAGGCTTACCGGGAAGTGATGTCAGAAAAAAGAATAATGATGGCGTGGATCATATCGATCATACCGAGGAACTGGAACTGCTTATCGACAGAGCGCATACCTGTCCTGTATGCGGGACAAAGTTCTCCTTAAAGACTTTGCGTGCGGGTAAGGCTTTTTCCGATGGATTTGATCTGGACCTGAGACCTTGTTACAAGAATATCGATCCTATCAAGTACCATGTCGCGATGTGTCCTGTATGCGGCTTTGCCGATATGTCAAAGAATTTTGACAATATCCTGAAAAATGAAACGGTACTCTTGAGAGATAATCTGGAAAAACGTGATGAAGAGGCTGTTTTAGGTGAGATCGGAAGATCATATTCCCAGGCATTTCAGTTCTATAAGGCTGCGATCAGATGCAATCTGATCCGGGGAGCCAAATCAAGCAAAAGAGGGCATGTGGCTCTATATGCGGCCTGGCTTTTGCGTGGATGGCGGCTTAGTATCGAAAGAGACGGCGGGTTCATAAAAGATGGAGAGCAGATGAGTGAAGCAGAGGAAAATAAACTCCTGAAATACGCTCTGAAGAATTTCAAGGACGCCGAGCTTAAAGAGAGATTTCCGATAAATGACATGACCGAGAGTACGTATGATTATCTGATGGCGGCTCTGTGTTACGGTCAGGATGAACTTTTTGATGCGCAGGCATATATCATGCGCGCTCTTTACAATAAACAGCTTAAACCCGGTATCCGAAGAAAGGCCGAAGATCTAAGGGATCTGATAAGAGAAAAGAAAAAGGCTCAGGCGGGAAGCTGATGGCAGGCAGCCGATCAGTTTTTTCCGGTACTTCCGAAACCGCCGCGGTCTTCTCCGTCTAGATG
>JAILQK010000094.1 GCA_024699045.1 Lachnospiraceae bacterium
TGTTTATGGACTTACCCATAGAATGGGGGGCTTTGTGCGCATTGAAAGTGAAGTAGGGGAAGGCACTACAGTAAGAGTTACCATTCCCCAGAAGATCGTGGATAAAACCCCCTGTCTAAGGATAGACCGGAATCGCAGCGACGATATCCTGCTCCATATACATTCGGATAAATATAAGGTGGCCAGGGTAAGAGACTTTTACAATACCATGGCGGTGCGGCTTGCGAGAGAGATCGGGGTGCCGCTGTATTCGGCGGAGACGGTCACCGATATTCAGCGCATGATGAAAGAACGTAATGTCTCCCATATATTTATGGGAGAGGAGGAATATAAGGAAAATTCAGCATTCTTTGACAGATTAAGCCGGGACGGGACAGTGACAGTCGTATCGGCGGAAGCCGGGTTTATTCCCAATAAGGGAAGTCATGTTCTGGTAATGCCCAAACCCCTGTATGCCTATCCTATCATCCGGATCCTCAATGAAGGGGACGACATAGGAAACCTTACCCCGGAAGAAACAGAGCTTTCCATGCTTAAAGGGGTAAAGGTGCTTGTGGTGGATGATGAGTCCATGAACCTTGTGGTGGCAACGGGGCTTTTTCAGGATTATGGCATGGAGGTCGAGACCGCATCCGGCGGTATGGAATCCATCGAAAAATTCCGAAAGGGCGATTATGACATAATCTTTATGGATCACATGATGCCGGAGATGGATGGGGTTGAGGCCATGCACAGGATCCGGGAGATTTCCAGAGATCAGCACAAACCGGTTTTGATAATGGCACTGACGGCCAATGTTGTCTCAGGCGCAAGAGAGATGTTTGTTCAGGAGGGATTTGACGGATTTATCGCAAAACCGATAAATCTGGCAGATTTTGAGCGCGTTATGATGCGGGCCTTTTCGGATCGCAAAATCGTTTCGGAGGATTAAGGCCATGAGGAAGAGTCGTAACATTAATAAAAATCTGTTATCGATCATTAATGATCCGAAACGGGAGTTTTCCGAGAGGGTCTTTGTGCTGTTTACGATCATATCCTGTCTTACAATGCTGGTTGCTCTGATAGGAGATATCATTTTCGGAGAGAATCCGGTTGAAATCTGGGTGCTTTTATCGACCAGCGTGCTGGTTCCGCTGATCACATTTTTTTCGTTGCATTATAATAAGCTGAGGATAGCATCAAGAGTGATCGTAGGCTGTCTGGTTTTTATCATCCTTCCGGTCGTATTCTTTTTTGGAGGCGGTGTCGAAGGCGGTGGCGTGCTCTGGTTTGTTTTTGCCTTTTTGTATATAGGACTGGTCATATCCGGAGTCTGGCGAAACATACTGTTGATCACGATCGTCATTATAGCGGGAGTTTGTTATTATATTGATTACACGTACCCGGAATTGCTATACCGGCATAGCCGCGCCATGTTTTATAAAGATTCGTATATCTCTCTGATCCTGGTGGGTTATGTCTGCTTTGCCATGGTCAATTTCCAAAACCGGCTGTTCAGGGAGGAGAACAAGAGCGCCAAAAAGGAGAAGGAACGGGCCGAGGAGCTGAATATCGCTCAAAACCATTTTTTCTCCAGTATGAGTCATGAAATCCGCACTCCCATAAATTCCATCCTTGGATTAAACGAGCTGATATTAAGAGAGCCGGAGGACTCCGGCGAAGTGGTTAAAGATGCGCTCGGTATCAAGGGCGCAGGGAATATGCTCCTCGCTCTTATCAATGATATTCTTGACTTTTCCAAGGTCAAAGCCGGAAGGATGGATATCGTGCCCGTGGATTACGAGGTGGGGAATATGATGTCCGAGATCGTCAATATGCTGTGGCTTCGGGCGCAGGATAAGGGATTGAAGTTTAATGTCTCTATCGATCCTGAGGTACCGTCTGTGTTATATGGTGACGAGGTCCGTATCAAACAGATATTGATCAATCTTTTGAATAATGCGGTCAAATATACTCGGGAAGGTTCTGTCGGGCTTCATATTGAAAGTCAATATCTGGATGAGAATACGGTCTCTCTTCAGATCAGTGTTTCGGATACAGGGATAGGGATAAAAAAAGATGCCATTCCATTATTATTTGATGTATTTAAGCGGGTTGATGAAGATAAAAACCGCTATATCGAGGGAACCGGACTTGGCCTTGCTATAGTAAAACAGCTCGTTGATCTTATGGACGGCAGTATTTCCGTTGACAGCGTCTATGGGGAGGGATCCACTTTTACTGTCAAGGTGAAGCAGGGCGTTTCCGCAAGTGCCGGGGTCGGAGAACTGAATATAAAAAATTATGGAGTTGCAAGGAGCAGATCCTATGAAAGCAGTTTTTCAGCACCCGAAGCGCGGATCCTTATTGTAGATGATAATGAGATGAATCTGGAAGTAGAGAAGAAGCTTCTCGAAGGTACAGGATTGCAGATCGATACTGTAAAAAGCGGACAGGAGGCTCTCGGCAATTCCTTAAGATACCGGTATGATGTGATACTGATGGATCATCTGATGCCCCAAATGGATGGGATCGAATGCCTGCATAAGCTCAGAGAACAGGTAGGCGGTCTCAATCGTAATGTCCCTGTTGTGATATTAACGGCAAATGCGGGAAGTGACAATCGTGAGCTTTACCAGAAGGCGGGATTTGATGGTTATCTGGTAAAGCCGGTCTCCGGGGAGGCCCTGGAGAACATGCTGATCCGGCATATCCACGAAGATAAGCTGAACATAAGAAACCGTGTATTGCGAATGGGAGAGGGTATAAAGACTGCCGCCGGATATGTACGAAAAGTCCCGGTGATCATCTCGGCCACCAGCCTTGCGGATCTTCCGGAAAGTCTGGTCCGAAAGCTGGGTATAGTCATAATCCCATGTCCCATAAAAACAGATGAGGGGGTCTTTAAGGACGGTACCCAGATAGTTGCGGATGAGCTTATCCGATATATAAGAGAAGGTGGAAATGCGATCTCAATGATAAACGAGGTTTCGGTCTATACGGAGTATTTTGCGGATGCATTGAAGAATGCCCATCATCTGATTCATATCGCGCTTTCAACCTCCATGAGCAAAGATTTATATCAGGCCACAGAAGCGGCGGAGGCATTTGATAATGTGTCGGTTGTTGCCTCCGGAAGCATGTCCTCCGGTACAGGCATTCTTGTGCTCATTGCCAGCCGGCTTGCGATGCAGGGTATTCCCGCAGATGAGATCGTTAAAGAGCTGGAGGTTGCAAAACAACGTTTACAGTGCAGTTTTGTCCTCGAAGGTACCGAATACCTGACGCGTAACAAATTGATCGGCAGGCGCGTCCATAATCTGGTTACGGCCCTGCAGCTTCATCCATGCCTTATGGTAAAAAAAGACCAATCAAAAGTCGGCGGTATATGGCTGGGAAATATGAAACATGCATATCACGGGTATATACGCAGGGCATTTTCGCCGGATAATATACCTGATCCGGATATAGCATTCATCACCTATGTAGACGTTCCGGAGGAGACACTCATCTGGTTTCGTGATGAAGTCCTTAAGCATACCAGGTTTAAGCAGGTGGTTTTGCAGCAGGCAACAGCAGCAATCTCATCAAACTGTGGTCCGGGAACCATAGGAGTGCTTTATTACACGAGGGGCGACGATTCGTATAATATAGGGGCGTTTCTGTCTAACGAAAAGAAACATGCCGCGGAGAATCAGACGTACGGAGAAGAGGATAGCACCGGAGAAAACATGAAAGCGGAGAGTTTGATGACTGAGACGTCAGAGCTTTCCGGTGATACCCTAAACGGATCCGGCCGGGATGATCTTATAGAAGGGATAGACAGGGAAGTAGCGATCCGGAACAGTGGCTCCGAGGAAGCATTTCGTATGGTGCTTGATATCTTTTACAAGGCTATTGATCCTAAGGCGGAGGAGCTTGACGGACTTTTCGGGCAGGAGGACTGGAAGAACTATACCGTTAAGGTGCATGCCCTTAAGAGTTCCTCAAGACTTATCGGAGCTGTCGGCCTGGCCGATGAGGCCGAGGCACTGGAGATTGCCGGCAAGGAAGACAATATAGGCTTTATACGGGAGAATCATGGACAGATGCTGGACCATCTTATAAAATATAAGAAGACCATATCTGAAATATTTAACGATCCGGATTTGGGGACTTTGGAGGAAACAAATCCGGAGGCTGTCGGGGAAAGTCCGAAAGGAACAGGCCCGGAATTATCGGGAGAGGAAAATAACGGTGATGGAGAGTTTGACGAGTTTCTTATGGAAAGCATTTATGAATCCCTAAAGGAAGGGATAACCGGAGGGAACACGGAAATGATCGCCGGGATCTTTGCTGAGATGGAGGATTACCCCCTTCCGGCACAGTATAAGAAAAAGATAGATAAGCTAAAAGCATGCTTTGAAAGTAATGATCTGGATGAGATGAGCAGGATCATAGCAGAGGAGGGAAATGAGTAAGATTGTTCTGGTGACGAATCAGTTTTCGGTAGTTGTAAAAGGACTGGAGAAAAAGCTTAAAACTCTTCAGCATGAGGTAACTCTGGTTGAAAGCGGATTTTTGGGTATCTCCGAAGATAATTTCAGAAATGATGTGTTTCTTATATATCTTCCGGATACACTGTCGGTTGATTCGCCGAAATTCAAGGAACTCAATATGCTTTGTGAAAAGATCAGGAATAATACCTGTGGACTGATCCTCATCGGTGCCGCTTCCAACCATGATCAGGCATTAAAAACAGCTCCTTTATTAAGGGGAGTTAC
>JAILQK010000102.1 GCA_024699045.1 Lachnospiraceae bacterium
ATTGATGATTTCGATCAAACTTATACATGATATACTCCGAAGTGCAAGGTTTTTAATTGGAAAATAGCTTTTTCTTTGCACTTCCATTATACCAGATATGACCGGAAACATCAGTGTTTCCAACGTTTTTCGCCATTTTCATAGGCTATGAGCAGACACTATTTATTTTCTTATCCGTTTAATGTCATACGGGCATTAAATATCCATTTCCATAAAAAAGCGCCATAGGATTTCCCATAGTGCCCAATGTATACTTAATTTATTATAAGGGGATATACGATCAATATCAATTTTTGTTTTGATATAAAACGGAATAAGGAAAAGATCCCCCACGGACATCATGTCCACAGGGGATCTGATCGGAATATCTTTTCAATCTTCCTTTTACCCGGATCCTCCGGCAAAGAATCTTACGGCAGATACTTGCCGGCAGAAAGATAAAGCGCATACCAGTCATGATGCGAAAGATTTACATCCGCTGCCGCGCATACATCCTTAATATGTTCCGGATTCATCGAGCCAATGATCGCCTGCATCTTCGCAGGATGTCTTAGGATCCATGCGATCGCTATCGCGGCTTTTGATGCTTTCTCCCGGTCTGCCAGTTCTCCAAGAGTCTTATTTAGCTCGGGAAAATCAGGATTATCTATAAAGGTTCCTCCAAACATCCCGAATTGAAGCGGAGACCATGCCTGGATGGTAATGTCGTTAAGCCGGCAGTAATCCAGCAGATTTCCGTCACGATTGATCGAAAACTCCGTGCTTTTATTATTCATATAGAGTGCCTGGTCTATAAGCTGCGACTGCTCCAGAGAAAGCTGTACCTGATTGATCACAAGGGGCTGCTTCACATACTTCTTAAGAAGCTCCGTCTGCATCGGTACAAGATTGCTCACTCCGAAATAACGTACTTTACCTGCTTTTTCCAATGTATCAAACGCCTCAGCAACCTCTTCGGGATCAAACAGCACATCGGGTCTGTGCAGGAGCAGCGTATCAAGATAATCTATGTTGAGCCTGCGTAAGCTGTCATCAACACTTGATAATATGTTCTCCTTCGTCCAGTCAAACTCATTCCTGTCAAAACACAGTCCGCATTTACTCTGGATATAGATGTCCTCTCTCTTAAGCCCGGTCAAAGGAAATGCCTCTGCGAACTTTGATTCTGCAGCTCCGTCCTGCCCATAGCAGGTGGCATGATCATAAAAATTGATCCCGCAGTCGTAAGCCGTGCGTATGACCTTGGCCGCATCCTCTTTTGTAAGGTCCGGCATCCTCATACACCCCTGAATGATCGCTGACACATTCTGCGGTCCGTTTACGATATTAATATGTTTCATGCTCTGTAAACCTCCTTTAATGCCTGTAAACCGACCTGCATTACTCCGATAGATCCGGGATCCGACAGGCCTATGATATTATACATTTTCAAAGCAGAGATTTCACACACTCTTCAACCTTACTCATATCTGCCGTGGGCTCAAAGCGCGCTGCAACATTACCCTCGCGATCCACTACGAACTTTGTGAAGTTCCACTTGATGTCCGGCTTTTTATCCCAGTCAGGATCTGCCTCGGCAAACATCTTCTCAAGCAAAGCCTTGTATTCATGCTCTTCAAAGCCCTCAAAACCTTTTTGTGATTTCAGATAAGTATATAAGGGGAGTTCGTTCTCACCGTTCACATCCGACTTCTTCATCTGAGGGAAGGTCGTATTATAGTGCAGAGTACAGAATTCATGGATCTCATCATCTGTACCCGGAGCCTGTCCTCCGAACTGGTTGCAGGGAATATCCAATACCTCAAGTCCCTTATCATGATAATCTTTGTAGAGTTTTTCGATCGGTTCATACTGGGGAGTGAAGCCGCATCCCGTCGCAGTATTCACGACAAGGATCACTTTTCCCTTATAATCTGCAAGGTTCAGCTTTTCCCCTGTGCCTGTAGTCACTTCATAATCATAGATCATTTTCTGAGTTCCTCCTTTTCTCGAAGAGCCTGTAGCTATGATGCCGGTATCATCCCGGCAAGGCGCTTTTATCTTTTGCACTATTATATTTTACAAAATATATATTGTCAAGATATTTTTCAGATACTTGATCCAGACTTGATCCAGACTTGATCCGGAACCCGCTCCCCCTGCTGTCATCCCCGCTGCACCACAGCGGTCTTCATTACGAGGATCTGCAGCCTTTGCCCGGGCGACCTTACCACCTTACCATCTTCCCACCTGCACCACAGCGGTCTGCATCACGAGGATCTGCATCACGAGGATCTACATCTGATGTCTGACTACCTTGTACTCATCCCCGTCCCGATAATAAGGACATGCCTGTCTCTCAGGTGCCCCCATGAGCCGTGCATAGTCATCCTCATCCATATCCGCTCCGCAGATATACTCATCGAATTCCTCATCATATGAATAATATGCGCAGTCTTCACACTGATTCATGTTAACCTCGTTATCACTCCCTGTACATCTATCCCCGGATGTGTCAGATACATCCTGCATATTTCATTTGCAAGCTCCTGACTGATCCCGCATGAGCGGGCGATCATTTCCGGAGACTTACCATTGTCTGTCATTTTCATCGCCTTCTTTATTACCGAATCGATATTGACCGGCAGTCCATCCGGGGACCCGCCATTATCGATGTCTACCCTGTCGAATATGATATCTCCGTCATTTATCTCGGCTATGGCAAAGGTGACTGCCTGTCCTTTTTTTCTCCTGCCGCAGCAGCCGGGATTAAACCAAATCCTTCCGTCAGACCGCTTTAGGGAATATTTATGAGTATGCCCGTATACGATCACATCACAGTCCGGAAGCACGGCCCCCAGTCCTGCCTTATTGTGAATAATAAAAAAAAGCTTTCCTCCAAGCTCCACCGATGTATTTGAAGGAATCTGTTCGGCCCATTCCTTATCGGCATTACCTCTTACTATAGTCAGTGGCGCTATATGTTCCAATGCTTCAACGACTCCGGGGTTATCTATATCCCCGGCGTGTATAATATGATCTACCCCGGCAAGGCCTTCTTTAACCTCTTCCCGAAGCAGTCCGTGTGTATCCGACAAGATGCCTATCCTCATCTATCCCTCATCCCTGTCCTTAAAAACGTCCGGTCTTCGCCCTCTCTACATCAGGTCCTCGGAATCCAGCAGTATCGTGAAAGGACCTTCATTTACAAGACTCACCTGCATGTCTGCTCCAAACTCTCCCGTATCAACTTTGGGTACCCGTTCACGACATCTGTCCACGACATATTCATAGAGCCGTCTGGCTTCGTCAGGAGCGCCGGCTCTGATGAATGACGGTCTGTTCCCCTTTCTGCAATCTGCATACAGGGTAAACTGGGAGATCATAAGGAGTTCTCCGTCGACATCCGCAAGAGACAGATTTGTTTTGCCGTTATCATCCGGAAATATCCTGAGTCCCAGGAGCTTACTTACCATTTTATCGGCGATTGCTTCGTTATCTTCCCGACCGACCCCGACAAGCACCATGAAGCCCCGGCCTATGCTGCCTTTTATTACTCCGTCGATCTTTACTTCAGACTGTGATACCACCTGTATTACGAAACGCATTATATCCCCTTTCGGCCTTTATTGTCGGAAGGCGCCAGCTCCCCCTTTTTTACCAGATTCAAAAAGCCTCCACCACATCCGGCGTAAGCTGTGTACCGGAGACATCCTTTATGATAGAGACCGCTTTATCGAACTCCATCTGCTTACGGTAAGGCCGGTCGGAATACATGGCATCAAAACAGTCCGCCACTGCGATGATCTGAGCAACACGGGGGATCTCCGACGCCGAAAGCCCGTTTGGATACCCCTTACCGTCGGGTCGCTCGTGATGAGCCTGTGCGCCTATCGCAAGCTCCGGCATGATACTGATATCCTTTAACGCCTCGTATCCCATGGTCGTGTGGGATTTGATAAGGGCATACTCTTCATCCGTCAGTTTTCCCGGCTTATTCAGTACCGATCCCGGAATACCGATCTTTCCGACATCATGAAGAAGCGCGATCCGATAGAATTTCTCCAATGTATCATCGTCATAACCCAGTTCTTTAGACAGCATCGCCGTGTATTTAGCCACACGCGCAGAATGCCCGTTGGTATAGGTATCCTTCATATCTATCATCTTTGCCAGAGCCTCCGTGATCTCGCTGACCAGCATCTGCCCCTCCATATGCTTCCTTTTCAGAGCCTGTGTCTGCTCCTGAATAAGGAAGATACCGATCACTATAGTAAAAACAAAAACTCCGAGTCTGGTAAACCATGATGACCCGCGGCTGTGAAAGAAATGAAATCTCACCAGATCGATCATTGCTCCCGCGGCACAGGCGGCTAACCCCCATGTAATGCTTCTGAGAAGCTCCGTACGGATCATACCCTTTCGGACTGCCTTAAACACGAACCATCCAGCCATCGAAATGCTCACTATTATGATAATATGGCTCACCTTGACCAAATAGTAGTAATCAGTAAAGCCTTTGTGTGTTAATAATACCTGTGCCGCGAAATCCACAAGACATATCAAAAGCATCCCTGAAACCATCCTGGATTGACCATACCCGGTCGATCCGGCAAAAAAAGACAGTGCGGGAAAAGGAAGAAAAATAAGACACACATACGTTACCACCCGTATGATCTCAGGATGACCTGTAAGCAACTGCAGCATCAGCGTATCATTGTAACCTATGAACCCTATGAGCATACAGGTAATACCAAAGGAAATAAAATCTATCCCCGCCGAACGCATCATGATCGCATTTGTCAGGCCTATGACCAGGAAAAACGCCCCCAGCATTAGAGTGGCGGTCGACATTCCGAATGAGAACATATTCCTTTTGAAATGCTCAAGCATATACCATCCGGAATCAGCTATCATTATGCGGTCAAAATCCGCGGATCCCGATGTGAAGACCGGTTCTACCTGAATACTTATTTTACCGGTACTATCAGGAATGGCAACCGTATGCACATACATCCCGTATGATCTGCCGAATCTCAACGGAACAGACGGATGGTAGTCATATATCGGTTCGTCGTCAGCATATAATGTGAACTCCGTATCTATGCTGGTAAAGCATATTGCTTTCCCCCCGGCAGATATCTCATCCAGATTTTTTGACAATAAATGCGGTCCCGGTTCCAGGTCATCTAAAGCTACGCTTTCCCCGTTTTCATCGACCCAGTCCTCGTTTGCCATTACACCATAACCGTGCTGCTCTGACCACCTACGATTATTGAGATGATGATAAACATGACCAGTATAAAAAGATACAGTATCTGCTCACGTGTTGACCGCGCAAAGCTGCGTTCGTCCACCTGATCTATTTCGTGGCCGTTATTCCACTTGTTCATTCTGTTCTCCGATCTTCTTTCAGGATCAGGCACGGGAGGCTTTTTTTGCTTCATACATATCTTCATCCGCTCTGTCGATGAGTTCTTTAAGAGAACAGCTCCCATCCGAAGAAGCGATCCCGATGCTTACCGTAAGCTCAAACGGTATGCCTGTCCGTTTATTTATCATATCAAGCTTTTGAGTGATATTTTCCTTCAGTCTGACTGCATCTTCCGGATCACCCGACTCAAACATGACGGCAAATTCATCGCCGCCGTATCTGGCTATATTTGCTCTTTTCGGAAGTGAGCGGCTTCCAAGCTTCAGCGCTTCCGAAATATTGATAAGAGCCTTGTCGCCCTGTATGTGACCGTATGTATCATTGATCGATTTGAATTTATCGGCATCGATCATGAGGACATTGATGATATCTCCCTCGCCATGATTCCTTACCCATTGATCGTAAAAATGACTGATCTGCTTGCGATTGTTCAGACCGGTTAACGGATCAAGCGAGATAAGCTGATCGATCCAGTTAAGATAAAGCACAAGCGTGGTAAGTGAAAGTACCCCGCAGGCAACCGGAAGCCTTGGATAAACAAATTGAAGGATACCCGCAGCGGCAGGCGCCAGCGGAAACAGGACGAGAGGAAGGAGCTTTCGCTTGTCTCCGCTATCATTCTTATCAAGCAGGTTACCGGCAGTTCTGATAAAAGCTATCAGTACATATGTATATGAGATCACATATGTCAGGATAAAGAACGGTCCTCTGTGATATCCGCCGTCGGGATCTACATAGAACAGTATCCCGGAGAACAGATTGATAACCAGCAGAACACCTATCACCCAAAGGATCGAAGAGGCAATCCGGACGGTTTTCTTCTCCCTGACAAAGGCTGTCCCCCTCAGGTGCTCAAAATAAATAAACCAAAAGAAGCACATCATGGATGTCGAAAAGAAATAGATCGTTTTGCATAAAAGCTTGGCGATATTGTCAGGCGTGCCGAAGCTCAAGGCGCCTGCATCTATCATGACATACAGCGTATCCGATGCAAAGAAGACCATCTCGGCAACAATGGACATCACAAAATTACGCTGCGCAACCATCTTTGACAAGCCGTTGGTCTTATACAGGATAATGCCGATGAGCGCCAAAGAGAACAGATTTATCTCTAAATACAGGATAGCATACTCGGGCATCGTTCTTTGTTCTCCCTTTTATAAGGTTATATTTTTTTGATCCCCGCCAGTCGGATCTGTCACTTCAACTGCGATCTGTACATGATCTTATCAGTTATACGGTAGTTACTGTCAAGCTCGGGAATATTGACAGGCAGCCTGCCGGTAAATTCTCCGTCTCCAAAACAGGCACATAAAGCCGCCTGAAGGTTGGGAACATATGCGCTTCCCGCTCCGCTTTTGGGAGGGATCTCTTCCAATGCCGCTGAATTATAGGCGACAAGGATCGCATCGGCTTCCGGAAATCTCGCCGCGTCGTACGGGAGCTGGCATGATACAACGATCACCTGCTTTCCCGCTAAATGACGTTTCTCTATCACCTTATCAAAAACTCCCGTCGAATAACCGTCTTCGGTCGTCGGATCCAGACAATCCGCATTATACGCTCTGGACACCAGTATCACATGATCGGCTTCATCAGCGGCTTCAAGGCACTCCTTCTCATTTTCCTCGGTATTTACAAGGATCCGGATCTCAGTCCCTTCCGGAACAGTACCGTTTTCTTCAAGGATCTGTTTTGCAAGTTCACCTGATCCTTTTCTGCCTGATGCCGAACCTGAAAAAAGGATCAGTACATTCTGGTCTTTTTTCAGCGACAGGGGAAGCGCATCCTTATCATTTTTAACGAGTGTAAGTGCCTGTTCAGCGATATCCAGCGCGATCTGTCTGTGTTCGTCGCACCCTACCGATCCTTCGGCTGCTTTGATCTGTTCTTCCGTAACCGTAAAATCAGTCTTGTCCAGGATCCCGTATTTCTTTTTAAGGGTAAGTATGCGTCGGACTGATTCATCGATACGATCAGGGTCGATCTTCCCCTCTTCTGCCAGCTCGATCGCGGTATCCATCATATCCAGGAGATGATCGAATCCTCCCGCCTCCTTTACCTGTGGCAGAAGGAGCATATCAACGCCCGCATTTATCGACATACACAGTGTATCCTCCACCGAGAAGTTATCTGCTATGGCAGCCATATCCAAAGCATCCGCGATGACCACCCCGTCATATCCCATATCCTCCCTCAGGATCTCCGTGATCATCCTGTGACTCATGGTCGCCGGGAGATAGATCTTCTCTCCGGTACTGATAGAAGTATAGGTTTCTTTCTCGATATTAGGGTACTGGATATGAGCAGTCATTATCATATCCACGCCCGAATCTATGGCATTCCGGAAGGGAACAAGTTCAAATTCCTTTAATTCATCATAGGTGCTCTGTATGCTTGGGAATCCTGTATGACTGTCCGTGTCGGTATTCCCGTGCCCCGGAAAATGCTTGGGTGTAGCGATTATCCCGTTCTCGGTCAGTCCCTCGATAAACGCCTCTGAATACTCGGAAACTGTTTCGGGATCGTCAGAGAAAGATCTGACCCCTATGACCGGATTGTTGGGGTTATTATTTATATCCACATCCGGAGCAAAATCCACTGTTATCCCAAGAAGACTCAGTTCCTCGCCAAACACGGATGCCATCTTCTTTGTGTTTTCGACATCTCCGGTCGCTGCCAGGGTCATGTTCCCCACGCCTGTCGTTCCGAAGTTCACACGGGCAACGCTTCCACCCTCCTGATCGGTCCCGACCAAAAGAGGTATATTGCTGCCTTTCTGATTTGTTATCTGCATATCGGATATAAGATTTAAGACCTGCTCGGAGTCCTCATAGTTTTCGGCATACAAAAGAGTACCGCCGAATTTATATTTGATGATGGCCTCTCTGATCTGATCGTTCAATTCCGTTATATTTGTGCCCGGGATATCGTCTTCGGCATTTTCTACTGTGTTCTTGACCTCCGACTCAATCCCCGAAGGAACCTCTTTCCATATCCGAAAAGCAGGGACCATGATCTGTCCGACCTTTTCCTCAAGTGTCATTCC
>JAILQK010000159.1 GCA_024699045.1 Lachnospiraceae bacterium
GTAGATAAGAGCAGATCAAAAGAGACCGGGGGAACCGGACTGGGTCTGGCAATCGTGAAGCATATCGTTGAGCTTCATGATGCAAGGATCAAAGTCGACAGTGCCCCCGGAGAAGGAACTACCATGACAGTTGTCTTTTAATGCTTGTCTGACGATTCAGGCTCCGGACTCCTGCATTAATGTACCAGCATATCAGGGGTTAAGCAGACCTATGTGCTTTGACAGCATTGCAACCTTGTTTGAGATGGCTGTGAATAATTCCTCTGCATTTCGTGGGTTGAGACAGATATAGTTGTGAACGTCCTTTTTTGGAATGGCCATTACTATACTCTCTTCTTCCGCGATCGCGGTATATGGACTGGCCTTTCCTGAAAAACAGCTGTACTCTCCGAAGCTGCTTCCCTTAGCATTGATGCCTAAAAGATATTCGTTTTCTTTTCCGTGATTCAGATATAAAGCTACACTGCCGTGCATGACCTTATACAGGGTAGGATCATCCTCCCCCTCCCTGACGATAATATCTCCGGCATTGTATTTATCCTTTTGTTTGATCTGCTCTTTATAGGTATTTTCGATCGCATGCACCAGGTTGCGGACAAATGTATTATACGGTGCCGGAACATTATGCACTGCCGCTCTGTCTACTACATAGCCGTTGATTGTATCTATTTCGGTCCGTCTGCAATTCATTACATCCTGTGACATGGAGGAGAAACCTCCTGCGACTTCAGTGCAGGTGCTGCGGATGAATGAAAGCACATCCAGGTAAGAGAAATGCTGCCCTTCCGCCTCTGCTACGTCGATCGCCTCACATACCAGTTTTTCCGCAAAGTTCCAGGCATATTCATTGTCTATCAGCATCCCGATAGGCGATTTGGTGATAGCGGTGAAGGAATTGATCGAGAGATTGACAAAGAGCTTGTTCCATACGATCCGTTGTATGTTATCGGATATGGCATATTCTATTTTTGAAGCTTTGAATGCGGCTACGACTTCGTCGAATCTTTCTGTGTCCTTGTCTCCGCCGAGCGTCGTTACACCTTTTCCGCTGTGGCTTATATTACCGTTATCCAGGTTCACCGCGTTATCAGTGGTCACAGCGATTATGACACGGTTGCGGGGAACAAATTCTGACAGCTTAAGATCATTACCGCCGCCGTTCTGGACAGTCATCAGTATCGTATCATCCCCGATGAGGTTTTTATTTATCTCCATTGCCGATTCTGTATCATAGCCTTTGACAGTCATTAATACCAGATCCACTGTTTCCGGACATTTCCCTGAAAGTGCGGCCGATACATTTTTTTTGTAATGTCCTACACTGCCGTCTTTTTCATATACCGTGATCCCGTCTTTATTGATCGAGTCCACGACCTTCTCACGTCTGGCGATCATGCATACTTCATTTGCGGTACTTAAGTAAGCTCCGAAGAAACATCCGAGAGCTCCTGATCCTATAATCGCGATCTTCATAGTAAATACCTCCTGTAAATTCGTTTGTGACGTTACCGATATATTTATCATATATATTATCAAAAGTACTGGTGATTGGAAAAATCAGTATAAAAAGAACCGAAAATAAATCGTTAAACATTCAGCAGATCCAAAATACAGATACAGTCATATATGGATTTATCCATAATCGTAATAGAGGTAATCATCGAAAGGAGATGACGTACTGACAAAACATCGGTAGCTAAGGTATAATAAATCAGTATCTGAACCGGAAACGTAACAGAGGGACAGAGGCAGTCCAGAGGAAATCTTTTATGGATCGTAGGAACAATAATCAGTTTATCATTTTTGTGTTATCAGTGGCCGGCCTGGGGTTGGTTATAGAAAGTTACATGCTTGGATGGGAGTTTTGGGTCCCGCCTCTTATTCTTCTGGGCATCATATGGTGCTGGATCCTTCACATCAAAGCAAAGGATGACGAAAAGCTCAGCGAGGTGTTTTATTTTGTTTTTGCGTGCCTGGCTGCGCTGTTTCACGGAGTGCATGAGACCAGCCTGTTTGATGTGTCTATAGTGGCAATGCTGCTTTTGGTATCATTGGCCAGCATGGATCGAAAATTGTTCCTGCATATTTTCCTTATAGAGTATTTCATCATCATTGTGATACAGCTTGTCATGGTCATGAAAAAGGCAGATGTGGTAATCGATTCTTTAGGCGTTTCGAGGCTTTTCTTACATGTTTCCGGAGTATTGCTGGTGTACTTAAATTGTGTCCGGCACATACAGGGCCGGATCGATATGAAGGAGAAAGACAAAAACAAAGACAGTCAGATAGCGGCTTATGATGAAGACATGGAGAATTTTCTTTCTAATATTTCTCATGAACTGCGTACCCCTGTCAATGTCGTAAACGGAATGTCGGACCTTCTGATAAAAAGAAATGCAGGAGATGAGGCCGTGTCTATCAAGGAGGCAGGGATCCGGCTGTCTTTCCAGATTGAGGATATCCTGGATTATACAGAGTCAAACAGGAAGAAGCTTATCCTTGAAGAAGAGAATTACCAGATCACTTCGCTGATAAATGATGTTGTTACAACTTTTCGTTGTAATAAGGATAGTGCCGGTCTGGAACTTGTAGTGAATCTAAGTCCGAAGGTACCGGCTGAAATGAAAGGGGATATCAAGAAACTTCATAAAATATTTCGCCATCTTCTGGAAAATGCCATTAAATTTACCAAAGAGGGAGGTATCTACTTATCTGTAGCGACTGAAGAAACCCCTTACGGGGCAAATCTTTGTGTAGAGATGATAGATACCGGTTGTGGGATGGAAAGGCTGGCCATTGCGGAGGCAGCCGAAGGGATGTATCAGGGGAATAAAAAAAGGAACAGAAGCTCGGGGGGGATCGGCCTGGGTCTTTCCATTGTTTATGGATTCACCCATAGAATGGGTGGCTTTGTACGCATTGAAAGTGAGGTAGGGGAAGGAACTACCGTCAGAGTTACCATTCCCCAAAAGATCGTGGATAAAACCCCGTGTCTCAGGATCGACCGGGACCGCAGCGATGACATCCTGCTTCACATACATTCGGATAAATATAAGGTTGCCAGGGTAAGAGATTTTTATAATACCATGGCGGTACGGCTTGCGACGGAGATCGGGGTGCCGTTGTATTCGGCGGAGACGGTCACCGATATTCAGCGCATGTTGAAAGAACGCAATGTCTCCCATGTATTTATGGGAGAAGAGGAGTATTGGGAAAATGCGCCTTTCTTTGACAGCTTAAGTCAGGGGGGGATCGTGACAGTGGTATCGGCGGAAACCGGGTTTATTCCCAATACAGGCAGTCATGTTGTAGTAATGCCGAAACCCCTGTATGCATATCCTATCATCCGGATCCTCAATGAAGGAGATGATATAGGAAACCTTTATACGGAAGAAACAGAACTCCCTATGCTTAAAGGGGTCAAGGTGCTTGTGGTGGACGATGAGTCCATGAATCTTGTGGTAGCAGCGGGCCTTTTTCAGAATTATGGTATGGAGGTCGAGACCGCATCCGGTGGTATGGAATCCATCGAAAAATTCCGAAAAGGCGATTATGACATAATATTTATGGATCACATGATGCCGGAGATGGATGGGGTTGAGGCCATGCACAGGATCCGGGAGATTTCCAGAGAGCAGCATAAACCTGTTTTGGTAATGGCGCTGACGGCAAATGTGGTCTCCGGCGCAAGAGAAATGTTTGTTCAGGAGGGATTTGACGGATTCATCGCAAAACCGATAAATCTGGCAGATTTTGAGCGAGTAATGATGCGGGCCTTCTCGGATCGCAAAATCGTTTCGGAGGTATAGGGCCATGAGAAAGATCCGTAACATTAATAGAAAGCTTCTATCGATCATTAATGATCCGAAACGGGAATTCTCCGAGAGGGTTTTTGTGCTGTTTACGATCATATCCTGCCTTACGATGCTGGTTGCACTGATAGGCGACATCATTTCCGGAGAGAATCCGGTTGAGATCTGGGTGCTTTTAGCGACGAGTGTGATAGTTCCGCTGATCACCGGTTTGTCTTTGCATTTTAATAAACTGAAGATCGCATCAAGAGTGATCGTAGGATGTCTGGTTTTTATCATCCTTCCGATCGTTTTCTTTTTTGGCGGTGGTGTCGAAGGCGGAGGGGTACTCTGGTTTGTTTTTGCCTTTTTGTATATTGGACTGGTCATATCCGGAGTCTGGCGAAACATACTGTTGATCACGATCGTAATTCTAGCGGGAGTTTGTTATTATATTGATTACACGTACCCGGAATTGCTATACCGGCATAGCCGCGCCATGTTTTATAAAGATTCGTATATCTCTCTGATCCTGGTGGGCTTAGTCTGTTTTGCCATGGTCAATTTCCAGAACCGGCTTTTCAGGGAGGAGAACCAGAGCGCCAAAAAGGAGAAGGAACGGGCCGAGGAGCTGAATATCGCTCAAAACCATTTTTTCTCCAGTATGAGTCATGAGATCCGCACCCCAATAAATTCTATCCTTGGATTAAACGAACTGATATTAAGAGAGCCGGAGGATTCCGGTGAAGTGGTTAAAGATGCGCTCGGAATCAAAGGCGCAGGGAACATGCTCCTCGCTCTTATCAATGATATACTTGATTTTTCCAAGGTCAAAGCCGGAAGGATGGATATCGTGCCCGTGGACTACCAGGTGGGAAATATGATGTCCGAGATCGTCAATATGCTGTGGCTTCGGGCGCAGGATAAGGGATTGAAGTTTAATGTCTCTATCGATCCCGATGTACCGTCTGTACTATACGGTGACGAGGTTCGTATTAAGCAGATATTGATCAATCTTTTGAACAATGCGGTCAAATATACCCGGGAGGGTTCTGTCGGACTTCATGTAGAAAGCCAGTACCTGGATGAAAACACGGTCTCTCTTCAGATCAGTGTTTCGGATACCGGGATAGGGATAAAAAAAGATGCCATTCCATTATTGTTTGATGTGTTTAAGCGGGTTGATGAAGATAAAAACCGCTATATAGAGGGAACAGGGCTTGGGCTTGCCATTGTAAAACAGCTTGTTGATCTTATGGAGGGCAGTATTTCCGTTGACAGCGTTTACGGGGAGGGATCCACCTTCACTGTCACGATAAAGCAGGGAGTTTCCGCAAGTGCCGGTGTCGGAGAACTGAATATACAAAATTACGGGGTTGCAAAGAGCAGATCCTATGAAAGCAGTTTTTCAGCACCCACAGCACGTATTCTCATTGTAGATGATAATGAAATGAATCTGGAGGTGGAAAAGAAGCTTCTTGCCGGTACCGGATTGCAGATCGATACGGTAAAGAGCGGACAGGAAGCGCTCGGAAATTCCTTAAGATACAGGTATGATGTGATCCTGATGGATCATCTGATGCCTCAAATGGATGGGATCGAATGTTTGCGTAAGCTAAGGGAACAGGTAGGTGGTCTCAATCGTAATGTTCCCGTTGTGATATTAACAGCCAATGCAGGGAGTGAAAATCGTGAACTTTATCAAAAAGCAGGATTCGACGGTTATCTGGTAAAGCCGGTCTCCGGAGAGGCACTGGAGAACATGCTGATCCGTCATATCCCTGTGGATAAGCTGAACATAAGACACCGGGTACTGCGAATGGGAGAGGGTATAAAAACCGCGGACGGATACGTTAGAAAAGTTCCGGTGATCATCTCGGCAACCAGTCTGGCGGATCTTCCGGAAAGTCTGGTTCGAAAGCTGGGGATAGTCATAATCCCGTGTCCCATAAAAACAGATGAAGGGATCTTTAAGGATGGTACGCAGATAGTTGCGGATGAACTTATCCGATATATAAGGGATGGCGGAAATGCGATCTCCATGATAAACGAGGTTTCGGTCTATACGGAATATTTTGCGGAAGCATTAAAGAATGCCCATCATCTGATCCATATTGCGCTTTCAACCTCCATGAGCAAAGATTTA
>JAILQK010000204.1 GCA_024699045.1 Lachnospiraceae bacterium
AGTTAATCCGACCAATGTCGGAGCCATAACAAGATGCGCCGCAGCGCTTGGCATGGATGGAATGATAACCACCTTCGATACCGTTAACCCTCTGTACCGACGTTCGGCAAGAGTGAGCATGGGGACGGTTTTCCAGATCCCGTGGACCGTCGCTCCGAAAAGCGCGGAAAATGGGAAGAACCTCATAGCAGTCCTTAAAGAAGCCGGTTTCACGACCGCCGCGATGGCGCTCACGGACGTATCTCTCCCGGTCAATGATCCCGGGATCAGGGATCACGAAAAGATCGCTGTGGTGCTTGGCACTGAAGGCTACGGCCTGCCCGACGAAGTTATCGCCGCCTGCGACTTTGCGATAAAGATCCCCATGTACCACGGGGTCGACTCCCTCAATGTGGCTGCTGCCGCTGCCGTATGCTTCTGGGAGCTGATCAGGTAGTCACTGTCTCCGCTATTCACTGCTCCGAAAGTCGCCGCTCAGCTATTCACTGCTCAGGCAATCTCTGCTCAGCTATTCACTGCTCAGGCAATCTCTGCTCAGCTATTCACTGCTCAGGCAGACTCTGCTCAGCTATTCACTGCTCAGGCAGACTCTGCTCAGCTATTCACTGCTCAGACAGACTTTGCTCAGCTATTCACTGCTCAGGCAGACTCTGTTCAGCTAGTTACTGCTCCGGCTTCAAGATACTGTCGTAGGGAGTCCCGCATTCCCTGCAAAATCTTCCCTCCGTTACCGCCGCCCCGCATTCGGGACAAAAATTGATCTTTCGCCCGCTCTTTCCATTCTTTGAGGACTCCCCGGAAGGCATCTCTCCCGGCATATTGTCTGAGCCTGCGATGGAGCCCACTACTCCAAGTCCGACAGCCCCTCCGGTTGAAGTGTTTGCCGCGGCCTCCCTCATCGCATCCGACTGCGCACCCGTCAATATGGCCGCTGCCATCACCGGATCCTTTGCGACCGCTGCCCTTTGTATCTCCTTTATCATCCCGCTGTCCCGATCCTTAAGCCGGAAAACGTTAAAGGCCATCGAAACTATCTCGATCCCGATCTCTTCACGCATTTTCTCATTTGCCGCATCAACGATCCGGGCCTCGATCTCGGGAATAAAGCTTCCGAGCTGGTATGGTCTGAAGGTCTCACAGGATATGTCTCCGATCGCGCTCATAAGGATACTGTTCACTTCGGATCGCATGTGGTCTTCCAGATATGCAACCTCGTAAACATGCCTGACGTTGCCGATCACCCTTTTATATATCCTCGCCGGATCGCATATCCTGAATGAGAATAACCCCGAGACGACAAGAGTACAGTCGATATCGATCCCCCTCTCCTCGTCACGTATCCTGATAGGGATCTCCGTGCCGTCACCGAATTCCATCCCGGGTATGAGCTTGGTATTCATATAGTATACCCTTTGGTTAAGCCCGGGCGCATCGCCTCCGAACGCGATCCTCCGGCCCAGTTCCCTCCCCAGAGCCCCTGCCGGAGATTTCGAAAAGATCCCGAAGGTCTCTCCGCTTCTGAATTCATTCTCCCCGGGTTCCGTAAAGACCGAGATCACCTTGCCGTTGCTGACCACGATAGCACACTGTCCGTCTGCGACAGAGATGATGGATCCGTCCGTTATGATGTTATCATCGCCGTTATTGGACGATCCCTCCGATCTGTGCTTATATACCCGGACCATTATCTGGTCATCCGGGATCGCATTGCAGATATAAAACTCTTTCCACTGGTCTGCCGCCATTGTGCTCGCGGAAGCTACCACAGCTTTTATTATCCCCATATTTCAGACCTCTGTCTCCATTCCATACTTTTTCAGATCTACCCTGCCGTCTGTTACCTCTATCTACATTCCGTACCTTTTCAGATCTACCCTGCCGTCTGTTACCTCTATCTACATTCCGTACCTTTTCAGATCTACCCTGCCGTCTGTAACCTCTATGCCTTCGGCCTCCAGAAGCTTCGCCTGGGCTCCGGGTCCGCCGAAAGCAAATTCCCCGGCAAGCTCTCCCTTTGCATTCACTACCCGGTAGCAGGGAATGCTTTCCGGGTCGGGATTCTTGTGGAGCGCATTTCCGACCGCTCTTGCCATCTTCCTGTCGCCCGCCGCTTCCGCCACCTGAGCATAGGTCGCTACATGTCCGTACGGGATCCTTCTTACCGCATCATATATTCTCTTTGAAGGACTGTAGGATACCAGATCATAACTCTCTGCTATCATCGTCCTGACATCGTCGTCCGGTATGCTCCCGTCCAGTATTATGGTATTCCAGTGTTCCTTGTTCTGATGATATCCCGGTTTCACCGAGCTGTATCGGTCACGCCAGAAGAATACCTTATCCGGATCCACCTTTACATTCAGATTGACATATCCGTCTTTTTCATATGTCCACAGGAACGCTTTACTGTTTCCGCGATACCGGACAAGCTGCCAGTTCGCGTCATGAAAAGGAGCATCCTTATAGCTGTCCGGAAATGACAATCCATATTCCAGTGCCTGCTCTCGTGTCCTGATCATATTTTCCTTCCCGCTCCTCCTGTCTCCGCGCCTTTTAGCCGCTCACTGCATCTTCCGGCCTATGCCTGCCTTCCGGCTCATCGTGCATTCCGTCCCGCGTATGCCTTACCGCTCACCCTGCATTCCGTCCGGCGTTTGCCTTACCGCTCACTTCAGCTTCGTGCTGCTCATGACATAGATTATGTCCCTTACCAGACTGTCGTTCGTTTTGTCGCTCTGGCTATCATACAGATAGAGGTAAAACAATATACCCTCATCCCTGACCGGCTGGAAGACAAACTCGACCCTGTACGGAGACGTCAGGATATCCGGTCTGTATACCCCCTTATAGTATTGATATTTTTCTCCGGAGCCATACCTTGTAGCCGCCGTTTTCATGGGGAATCCTGTAAGATCCGCATCATCCCCCAGTATATTCGATACTATCACCCGCTCGACCTGTCTGGGATTCTGTATATCCTCAGGATTTTCGAGGAGATCCTTGTCAAAAAAGCAGATAAACAGACTGTCATATCCCGTGGTGCGGTTATCGGGATTTTCAAGCACGTACCGGTAACCCTCGACAAGTCCCAATCCCCCTTCTCCGCGGTTTATCATGTCTTCCGACTTTTTCCAGGATGCCGGAATATCATATACGATCCTTCCGTTATCTAAGGATCGCTCTGCCATGGTCTCCCTGACAGTGTATCTGTTTGAAAAGCTACGGGTCCCGGTCGTTTCCTTTTCCGACTCCGCTTCCGCATAGATTGCATCGGTCTCCATATGCATTCCCCAGCCTATGATATCAAAAACGATCCTTCCGTATACCTGTACCGTATCTCCGGTCTTTAAAGAAGCAATCTCTCCTTCAATATTTTGATCCGAGGCCCTGCACACAAGGACATCCCCGGAGTTGCCGGATGTAGGCGTGATCTCGAACTCTTTATTGTTTTCTTTTTTGGAACCGACTTTCCCGGTCACGACATGTGCCGTGTCATTCAGACCGGCCTTTGCGGTCTTAAAGTCATCCTCACAGGCCTTAAGGATACGATCAAGCTCACTGCTTTCGTAAACCCTGTATTTATTCACGTCAAGGACTACCGGCCTGCTCAGAAAATCAAGCCCCATGCTTACAAGACTGAGGGCCGTCACGGTTACGGTCATGACAAAAAGCCTGATATATCGTTTTACCTTTTTATCTGTCACTTTCCCTTTCCTCGTAAGTCACGTTGTTATCCTTCAGAAGCCCGATGACCTCCTCATAGATCCTTGAATCCGCATAATCGTCGACAAGCACCGCCTTATCCGTGGCTTTGATCCGGTTCAGAGTTTCCCGTAATTCTTCTACTGATGATGGCTTTTCATCAAGCGTCACATCGATCCCGCGTATCGATATGACGTAGGTCTTCGACCGGACGGTCTTCTTACTTTCGTAGGCACTGTCGCCCGAGACCGTGGTTTTTTCACTCTTCGGCTCCTGCTCTCCGTCATCCCCGTCATCCGACGTATCATCGTTTCCCGTGGGGCCTATGGGCATCGTCTGTATCGCCTGCTCAAGGTCGATGAGCTTCTCGTTCCCGTGCAGAAGTCTCACTTCCTTCTTTTCAAACCCGACGATCGGAAGAAGCATGACCGTCATTATTAAAATGATGGATATCCTGATCTTCTTATTCATTCTTCCTTTTCAACCGAATCGATCCCTTTTTCCTTCAAAAGATCCTGAACCTCATGAAATACACCCGCGGACGCATAGTCATCCAGCAGGAGGACCGTCTTGCTGCTGTCTACGGTATCAAGCTCTTCGCCTAAAGCATCGATGTCCGCGATCTTATTGCCGCCAAATTCAATGGCAGTCCCTCTCACCCGGATATAATGCTCGTACGGGACTTCCTCCATCCAGTAGATTCCCTGTCCGTCGATCCCTTCCGCATGGGCCGCGCCGGCCTCGGTTCCTGTCCCGTGGGGCACATATTTTATGAACATTCCCGCTGCCAGACAGATCGTTCCAACGACGATAAAGGCCACCGACACCGTTTTTATCGCATGCATCTCGGACGCCAGCAGCGCCCTGCCTTCCCTGCTCTTCTCATAGAAAAGATAATCGTCTTTTCTCTTAAAGACGACCATGTAAGCTTTTCTGATAGGCTCTATCGCCAGATTGATAAGTCCGATGAGCCCTATGACGATCATGATTATACCGATGATTATGAGAATAGAATAAAGCATCTGTTCAATACCTCATTTAACGTATACATCATCACTCAGATCCTTGAGGCTTTCAAACATCTCTTTGATCCTCTGTTCATCTCTGTACAGCATATTCTCATTATTCTGATTAAGGGCAAAGACCACCGGTTTCCCGGGATTGGATTCCACATAAAAAGTAAGATCGTTCATGAGCTCTTCATATCCGGCCTCGACGTCACGGCCTTTAAGAACGATCTCCTCCGGAGCATCGGGATCACCGTACAGGTATATTACCCTGTTCTCGGGCGTATCAGCCTCATATGTGGCGATCACATCCACAAACGTATAGTACTCGTCCATGGCTTGGTTCCGGGTCTCATATTCTTCTTTTGCAACAGCGTTTTCCGAAATGATCTTATCTGACTCTGCCTTTGTGATCCGGCTTTCGGAGACAAAGATAAGGAGCATGATAAAGATGACATCGAGGATCGGTGTAAGATCTAATAGAATGTTTCCGGTTTTATCATGCTTCTTTCTCATCGGGCATCCCCTTACTCTTCCGTGATGCTGTTGAGCTTTACGGCATTTTCGAATCTCTTGTCGTAGTCCGAATACATGATATCCAGATCATAGATGATCCTGGCGGGTCCGAGCGTTGCGAATGCCTTCAGCACGATCGCGGCGATCAGTCCGGCAAAGGTTGTGGGAAGCGCCGTGTTCAGGCCTTCAATAAGTGCATTGATATCCGTATCCACGCCGCGTACCGCAAGCATAAGTCCGGCAACCGTCCCCAGGATCCCCAAAAGAGGAAACAGCGGGATGAGCTGGGAGCACACTTCAAACCCCGAATAAAGCCTGTTGAAATGCTTTTCATGCTCCCTTATCGTATCGGGAGTGACCTTTTCCCCATCCTCCAGTGCGTCACTGACCTCGAGCGTGTTCCTGTTGATCCTTGACCGGATATTCCCTTTATTCTGCATTATTTCCGTAATGAGATTTTTATGCGACGACAGCTTCACCAAAAGGGAGCTGAGACTGAACAGCACGATGAGAGCACATACGACAATAAAAGCGGTACCGTAGCGGCTTATCAAATTGAGAACTGAATCCATAATCCTATCATCCTTTCCTGTTTGCCGGGATACGCTTTTTATTATACATCACACTACATAAGCGACACAACGCCGGTACCTTTAGTCACCCTATTTCCCTTTTTCACTATTTCCCTTTTTACTATTTCCCTTTTTACTATTTCCCTTTTTCCTTATTTCACTTTTTCCCTATTTCACCCTTTTCATGAATTCTGTAACACATCTCTATAAAAGATGACTAAAATGATTACGACTTGCTCTTTTAGTCTGCTTTTC
>JAILQK010000211.1 GCA_024699045.1 Lachnospiraceae bacterium
GGGTAAGGCGCTTGGGATCGAATGTCAGGCTGAAAACATCTCAACGATCCTCGGACCTGCAGTAAATATAAAGAGATCCCCGCTCTGCGGCAGAAATTTTGAGTACTTTTCAGAAGATCCGCTGCTGGCATCCGAGCTTTCAGGAGCGCTCATAAAGGGAGTCCAGAGTAAGAATATAGGGACTTCCATTAAACACTTCGTCGCCAACAATCAGGAGACGAGAAGACTCACGGTAAGTGCCGATGTGGACGAAAGAGCTATGAGAGAGCTCTATCTTGCGGCTTTCGAAGGAGCGGTAAAGAATGCAAGACCCTGGACGGTCATGTGTTCCTATAACAGGGTGAACGGACTTCATGTATCCGAAAACAAGACCTACCTTACTGATATACTCAGAGATGAATGGGGCTTTGAGGGCGTAGTCATGAGTGACTGGGGAGCTGTCAACGACAGGGTAAAGGGGCTTGCCGCGGGACTCGATCTGGAAATGCCGGGAAGCTACGGCTTTAACGACAGCGAGATAATCGAAGCGGTGCAGGCGGGATCACTCCCGGAAAAAACGCTCAACAAAGCGGTAGAACGCATCTTAAGATGGATAGACAGATATGAATCAAAAAAACAGAAGAACGTAAAGTGGGACAAGGATGCAGATCATGAGCTGGCCGGAAAGATAGAGGAGGAAAGCGCCGTACTCCTTAAGAACGAGGGACAGATCCTTCCGCTTGATAAGAATGATACGATCGCGATCATAGGAAAGTTTGCAAAGGTGCCCAGATATCAGGGCGGAGGAAGCTCCCATATCAATTCGTACAAAGTCACTTCCTTTATGGATGCGGCGAAAGGCAAAGGTCATGACCTGATATATGCGGATGGATACAGTACCGAAAAGTACGAGGCAGACAGGACACTGATAACCAAAGCGGTGAATGCGGCAAAAAAGAGCGATGTGGCGGTGATATTTGCCGGGCTGCCTGATATTTTCGAATCTGAAGGGTATGACAGGAGTCATATGCAGCTGCCGGAGAACCAGAATATGCTCATTACCGAAGTTCTTAAGGTTCAGCCCAATGTAGTGGTGGTGCTTCATAACGGTTCGGCGGTGGAAATGCCTTGGGAGAAGGATGTAAAGGGAATATTTGAGATGTATCTTGGCGGACAGAACGTGGGAACGGCGGAGTATGATCTGCTGTTCGGCAAGACCAATCCTTCAGGAAGACTCCCGGAGACATTCCCTCTCAGGCTTGAAGATAACCCTTCATACCTTAATTTCCCCGGCTTTAAGGATAATGTATGCTATGCGGAGGGCGTTTTTGTCGGCTACAGATATTATGACACGAAGCGGATGGAGGTCCTTTTTCCTTTCGGACATGGACTCTCATATACGACATATAAGTATTCGAATCTTAAGGTTTCAAAGAGAAAGATCAAGGCGGGTGATCCGCTTACGGTATCAGTTGATGTAACCAACATAGGCAGGATGGCTGGCAAGGAGGTGGTTCAGATCTATGTGGCGCCTCCGCAGACAGAGCCCGGCAGACCTTCGCATGAGCTTAAGGCATTTGAAAAGGTATCGCTCAGGGCTGGAGAGACCAAGACCGTAAGCTTTGAACTGGACAGCAGGGCATTTGCGTATTGGGACGCGGGGATACATGATTGGAAGGTATCCGGAGGCGATTTTATTATAGAGGCGGGTTGTTCCAGCAGGGATATAAAGTATTCCAAGAAGGTAAATATTGAAGTACCGACGGCTCCCGTATTCAAGATCACGGAAAATACCTGTTTCGGAGATCTGATGGGAGACTCTAGATTTGATGAGGCTCTCAGACCGCTTATCAGATCATATCTTCACATGGACCGGAAGGACAAGGTCAGGGTGACAGATGCGATCACCGACAAAATGGGCAAAGAGCTTTTGAGGTTCTCACCGCTGAGGGGGGTCATAAGTATGGGTGACGGAGAGTACGATCATAAAAAACTTGCAAAGGCTATCAGGACGCTCCAGGATCTGATGTAGATAATGACAGATGAGCTCCGATTTTGTCAGAAGACAGTATTACATGGTCAACCGGCTCAAAAAACTTTTTGGTGAGAAATGCGAAGGGAGAATATCGGCATGTACCTTAGGAGTAAAGCCGGGCTGCTGATCCTTCTTACGGCAGTATTGATCGCCGGAGGGTGCGCAGGGACAGGGCAGACAAAGGAAGGGGACGGGATGACCGGGTCTGATGGATACAGACATATAACCCAGGATGAGGCAAAGCAGATGATGGAGGTGAATGATGGTCATGTCATCGTTGATGTCCGCAGGGAGGATGAATATGCTGCC
>JAILQK010000216.1 GCA_024699045.1 Lachnospiraceae bacterium
TTCCATCATCCTGTTGGTTTCATAAAGAACCCTCTCGAGATCTATCGTTTTAAGCTCTCTTCCCTCCATAAGTATCTCTCCATCCACAATGGTCGTATCCACCTCGGATCCGTTTGCGGAATATACCAGGCTCGAAAGCATGTTATTCCTTGGAACCATACTGGGAGTATTTATATTCAGTATGGCAAGATCTGCTTTATATCCTTCTTTGATCTCTCCGGTCTTTATAAGTCCCAGGGCTTTTGCTCCGTTTACGGTAGCGACCTCCAACGCCTCGTTGGCCCCTATGCATACGGGAGTGTCATGTGTTCCCTTATGGATCAATGTCAGAAGACTTATTTCGTGAAACAGGTTAAGGCTGTTGTTCGAGGCCGCTCCATCCGTACCGATACAAACATTGATCCCGGCTTTAAGCATCTCGGGAACCGGAGCGAACCCGTTTCCCAGCTTCATATTGGATGCCGGATTGGTCACGACCGACACTCCCTTCGAAGCCATAAGTTCTATGTCTGACTCCGTGACCTTCACACAATGTGCGGCAATACAGGGAACATCAAAGCACCCTGCCTTATCGGCATATTCTATGGCCGTCATGCCATACTCTTTTTTCAGATTATCTATCTCTGTCTGAGACTCCGCCAGATGAATGTGTATCCCAAGACCCTTTTCCTTCGCGATATCAGCCACGCCCCTGAGATAATCGAATCTCGCGGAATACGGGGCATGGGGGCCCAGCAGGAATGTAAGTCTTCCATTAGTACCTTCTGCATCAGGCATCTCTTCAAAGGCTTCCCGGATCCTCCGGTCCTCTTTGTCATACTTATCTCCGACAAGCCCGCGGCATATGACCGCCCTGATCCCGCTTTCCTTTACGGCTCTTGTCGTTTTGTGTATATGCATCTGCATATCGTTGAATGTTGTAGTCCCGCATCTTATCATTTCCGCGATCGCCAGCATAGCCCCCCAATAAGGCTCATCCCCGGTCATTCGATTCTCGACCGGCTCTACACCCTTTGTCAGCCAATCCATGAAAGGCATATCGTCAGCTATATTTCTCATGGGTGACATATACGAATGCGTATGTGCATTGATAAGACCAGGTATGACAAGCCGGTCTGATCCGTCTATCGTCTTTTCTGCCTTGAATCCTTCCGGGATCCTGTCGATCCCCGTGATACTGTCCTTTTCTATATATATGCTGTGACGTCCTATCTCACCGCTGATAAGGACATATGCATCTTTGATCTCTATGTTCATATATTCTCCTGACTGAACATCCCGAACTTCAGCTCAACCGCGCTCCGGGTCCGGGATGTTCGGCTGCAAGGTCAAAGCCTTGCTCTCAGCTCCTCCGTTTTATCTTCAAATCCGGGTTTACCCAGAAGCGCAAACATATTCTTCTTGTAGCTTTCCACTCCGGGCTGGTTGAAAGGATTGACTCCCAGCATGTATCCGGATACCCCGCATGCAAACTCAAAGAAATAGAAAAGCTGTCCCAGATACTTCTCGGTCTGCTCCGGTATGCTGATCATGGTGTTGGGAACACTCCCGTCCGTGTGAGCCAGTATTGTCCCGTTCATTGCACATTTATTGGCAAAATCCACAGTCTTTCCGGCAAGATAATCAAGACCGTCAAGGTTGTTGTCCGCCTTCTTCATTGTGATCTCATGTCTTGGCTTCTCCACGTTTATGACGGTCTCAAACATTATGCGCGCGCCGTCCTGTATGAACTGTCCCATTGAATGAAGATCTGTTGTAAGATCCACTGATGCAGGAAAGATCCCCTTCTGATCCTTTCCTTCGGATTCGCCGTAAAGCTGCTTCCACCATTCGGATACATAATGCAGGGACGGTTCATAATTGGCAACGATCTCAACAGCTTTTCCCTTTCTGTAAAGGATATTCCTGACTGCCGCATATTTAAGAGCATCATTCTGCGAAAACTCGCTGTTGATCGCCATTTCACGTCCTTCGGCAGCTCCCGCCATCAGCGCATCTATATCAGCTCCGGCTACGGCAATGGGAAGAAGCCCTACCGCCGTCAGAACGGAAAATCTTCCGCCTACGTTGTCCGGAACTACAAATTCTTCATAGCCCTCGGCGTCCGCAAGACTCTTTAATGCCCCTTTATGAGCGTCCGTCGTTGCATAGATCCTCTTTGCCGCCTCTGCTTTTCCGTATTTCTCCTCCAGAAGCTCCTTAAAGATCCTGAAAGAGATCCCCGGCTCTGTTGTAGTTCCCGACTTTGATATCATGTTTATCGAAAAATCCCTGTCCCCGATCACTTCGATAAGATCATGGATATACGTTGAAGAGATGTTGTTCCCCAGGAAATAGATCTCGGGTGCATTTCTCTTATCTTTTCCCACCGAATTGAAAAAATTATGCTTAAGAAATTCGATCGCGGCTCTTGCACCGAGATACGATCCTCCTATGCCTACCACCAGGAGTACTTCCGAATCATTCCTTATCTTCTCGGCTGCTTTTTTTATCCGGCCAAACTCCTCCTTATCATAATCCTTCGGCAGATCGAGCCATCCCAGAAAATCGTTTCCCGCCCCCTTCTTGGACATCAGAAGCTCCTTCGCTGCCTCTGCCTGCGGGCGGATCAGCGCGATCTCCTCCTCGCTGATAAATCCCAAAGCTTTCGAATAATCAAATGTGACCTTTGACATCGTATATCTCCTTTCAAGATTATTGTTGGCGGTATAACCCCCCTCGACACGGCCGGCAGAGCATAAAAGCTCATCGTCCGGTCAGGTTGTTTTATGACCGTTATACTAGATTTGCTTACAATATGGTATAATAAAACCTGATTCTTTTCAATGAAAACCAACTGCAAAGGACTGACCTGAATGGCAAAGAAGATACTCCTGACGGGGGGCGGGACCGCGGGACATTGTTATCCGAATCTGGCCCTGGTTCCCACTCTCACTGAAATGGGATACGATATAACCTATATCGGTTCGTACGAAGGTATCGAAAAAAAACTGGTGGAAGCTGAGGGGCTCCGGTACTACGGTATCGCGACCGGAAAGCTCCGGCGCTATTTCGATCTGAAAAACTTCACCGATCCTTTCAGAGTTATCAAGGGGTTCGGGGAAGCGCGCCACATCCTTAAGGTGATCTCCCCCGACATAGTTTTTTCAAAGGGGGGATTCGTTTCCGTCCCGGTCGTAAAAGCCGCTGCCTCATTAAAGATCCCTGTGGTCATACACGAATCCGATATAACCCCGGGGCTGGCTAACAGAATGTCCTATGGATCTGCCAAAAAGATCTGCTGTTCATTCAGGGATACTCTTGAGATACTGCCAAAGGAAAAAGGCATCTTTACCGGATCACCCATCAGGAAATCACTGCTTGACGGGGATCCCGCAAAGGCGAAAGCCTTTGTCAACATGAGAAACGGAGACTTTCCTTATCTTATGGTGATCGGTGGATCACAGGGGGCTCAGACCGTAAACGAAGCGATCCGACAGTCGCTCTCCCGGCTGACGGAAAAATTCAATGTCATACATCTTTGCGGCAAGGGTAAGCTTGACCCCACCCTTAACCGGTATGCCGGATATATGCAGTATGAATATATATCGGAAGAGCTCGCCGATCTGTATGCCCTGGCCGATATCGTGGTATCAAGAGCCGGATCTAATGCGATCTTTGAACTGCTGGCCCTGAAAAAGCCACACCTTCTCATCCCTCTGGGCAAAGGAGGCTCGAGAGGCGATCAGATATCCAATGCCGGATCCTTTGCCAAAAACGGATACAGCCGGGTACTTTTGGAAGAGGATCTTAACACCGACTCTTTGATAAATGCCATCGATGAGGTGTACAATAACCGAAACTCATATATCTCCGCCATGGAGGGCGCTCCGGAAAACGGGGCGGTAAAGACCATTTGCGAAGTGATCGAAAGATCGGGAGGAAATCAAAATGAATGATGACTGCATTTTCTGCAAGCTTGCAAATCATGTTTTCGACACTAACATCATATATGAAGACGATGACTTTACGGTGATCCTGGATGCGGGGCCGGCTACAAGAGGGCATGCCCTGATACTTCCAAAATCTCATTACGCAAACATTTACGAAATGCCGGATGATCTGCTGGCAAAGGCTGCCGTTCTGGCAAAAAAGCTCTCGTCGTCGCTTTGCAAAAAGCTCTGCGCCGACGGATACAATATTGTGCAGAATAACGGAGAAACCGCCGGTCAGACAGTCTTTCATTTCCATATACACCTGATCCCGAGATACGCGGACGATGGACAGAAGATCGGCTGGAAACCTGGCAAACCTTCTGATGACGAATTAAAGGCTCTTGCAGAGGAGCTCAGCCTGTAATACACAAAAAGCAGCGGGGGCATGAACGATGAGGATTAATATATATTACGGAGGAAGAGGTATAGTGGGTGATCCGACAAATACAGTGATCTCCCGCATGCAGACGGTCCTTGAGGACTTAAATGTCAAAGTGACCCGATACAATCTGTATGAGGAAAGACGCAACATATCTTCTCTTGCCAATTCCATAAACGACTGTGACGGTATAATACTCGCCGCTACCGTCGAATGGCACGGCACGGGAGGATTTATGGCAGAATTCCTTGATTCACTCTGGCTCTACGGAAATAAGGAAAAGATCCCGCAGATCTACATGTGTCCCGTTGTAATGAGTACCACATACGGTGAGCGGGAAGGAAAACTCAACCTTTCACAAGCCTGGGAGATCCTGGGAGGGAAGCCCTGCTCCGGCATATGCGGATATGTACAGGATACCGTATCCTTCGAATTAAACAATGACTATGCCGCTCTCATAGAAAAGAAAACAGAGAATCTGTACCGGACGATATCCCAGAAAACGGTCGCACTTCCGGCCTCGAACCAGGCTGTAAGACAGATGGTGTCGGTGGGGCCCCAGATAGAACTGTCGCCCCAGGATGCGGAACAGCTCTCCCGCTATGCCTCCGATGATAAATTTGTTCAGACCCAAAAGGAAGATATAAAGGAACTCGCGTCTCATTTTAAGACCCTTATGGGTAATCAGGGAGTCTCTGTCGAAGATATGCTGATAAAAGATTTCACCGATCATTTTAAGGCCGATCCGGCTTTCAGCTCTTCCTACAGTATGGTGATCAAAGGAATAGATACACCTCTGGCGATCATAATAAAAGGCAAGGAGCTTGATGTACATTACGGAAACATCGAGAAGCCCTCCGTTGTATGCCGGATAGACAAGGATAAGCTCATAAACATCACGGCCGGCGCGGAAACCTTCCAACGCGCATTCATGACCGGGGAAATGCAGGTAAAAGGTGAATTCCGCGAACTTCGTAAGCTCGACTCTTTGTTCAAGTTTGGAAAGTAAGCTCCGTATCCGCAAGAGCTATGATATCCCCGCCGGATATCTCGACAGTCTGATTGCTCTCCAGAAGTCTGCCGTTTACCCCCGTCCCGTTCAATGAGTTCATATCGGAGATGTAATATCTTCCTTCCTGCTCTTTGATCATGGCATGTATCCGGCTTATCCCTTCACCTTCTATAACCTCATCTACCCGGGATCTCATTTTTCCCAGCAGGCACGGAAAAGTATGAATGACAATATGTCTGCCGTCATCGTATATTAAGGTCGGCATCGGAGATGCGCTCCTGCAATATCCCGGTTTCTTCAAAAGCATGGTCCTCTCATCCTCTGTTTCTTTTTTGCTTTCTTCATACTCCATATATTCTATCTCGTCTAAAGATCCGTACCCGGCCTGCTCCGTAATATCCTCCTCTGCCTCAGTATTGTGCGGATCCTCCCGCTCCCGCGCTCCGGGCCTTCCGGTATTATAAAAATACATTACCGCTATGAGTACGATCGCAAAGGCTACCGCTATGATGATGCCTATGATCGTGTATTCTTCATCATTGAGATATATGGGAAACAGTGAGGGCTCCAATACCAGCGCGATATATACTGCTGCCGCAAAGATCGCCACCCCGAGACAGATATAAAGCATCTTGGGGGTTTTTGCGTTGCGTTTTCCTTTATCCTCCTCAAAAAAGGGTTTCATCTCCTCGGAAAGCCCTTCTTTCAGATCCCAGTATTCCTCATGACTTATCGGAAGCTCTTCTTTTGTCTTAACATCTCCCGTCTCCGTTACGGATGATCCCCGGGATGCTGTCTCGGGAACCGGGTCGCTTTCCGGAAAGACATATCCATTATCGACCATCCTCAGATATTCATACGCGATCTCTGCCGCCTCACGGTCACTGCCGTCCACATGCTCCGTTAGGAATTCTGCAAGCGCTCTTATCCCATAGCCCGGATCGGGAACCACTCCCGGCACATATATAAACGATGGCTCCAGTGTATCCGGCAGGAGCCATACGACTGAGGGATCAAGGATCACTTCGTCCAATGACAGCATATATCGTTGAAGCTCAGACAGCATCCCGTACAGCCCGTTCAATAATGTATGGATCTCATTTGCCGTAAAGCTTCTTCCCTCATAAAGGGAATAAAGGCTCACCCGGCCTTGAATATCGTAATAGTAGTAGGAATTCCCGTCTATACTCTGAGGGGTCATCCTGGCAAGATACGATATCCGGTTCCTGACCATCATCTTTTCATGAAGGCCCGCCTCCTCACTTCGTTCTTTTTTTATCACAAGATAATTTTTCAGTCCGTTCCTCTTGTATGCAATCTGCATAACCACATCCTCCCTCTTTATCCGCCTAGCACTAATGGGCGGCGACTTTTCCCGCTATATGACTGACACTCCTGCAATTCCGTATGAATTCGATCGCATCTTTTTGCAGGGCCTGTCCTTCGCCTCTGACGTCGATATGATCGGTCCCTGCGATCCTCATGAACAATGCTCCCTGCGGGATCCTCAAAACACCGGAATATCTGACCGTAACCCGTTTTCCTTCTATGCCGACCTCCGTAGACAGATCCTCAGTGGCCAGAAGCAGACCGGAGATATTGTATTCTGCTGCTTTTCGAGCCTCTTTTTCCATCTCACCGATATCCTTCCTTTCCAGACTTCCCTTAAGTGCGGCCTGATAAGCGCAGCTTTCCATTACAGCTCGATCATGCAGATAGAATGATATAAATATGATAAAAACAATCACTCCCATAATGAACGGGAAGATCAATGCGGCCTCCACGGTATAGGATCCTTTTAGTCTTATTTTCATATATCCTCCTTCAGGAAATCGATGAACTTCATATGATATGCAGCAGATACCCCGCCAATAAAAACGGAAGGAACGGAAGCTCTGTTTTTTTTGATCCCAGTCGGAACATCAGCATAAATACAGATACAGCCGACGTAAGTATCATCGCATAAAGGACCACAAATGCAGCATTGTATCCACCGAGGTAGAGCCCCATGACGAGTATAGTCAGGGCATCACCCATCCCGATCTTTTCATCCGAGATCTTTGAAAGTCCGATAAAGACCGCGCCCAGCACTATCCCATAGGCTGCGCTTATGACCGCGCCCTTGTCCGAAACAGCCGCCACCGCGCAAAACCCTGCTCCTACCAACCCAAAAGGTGCTATCAGACCAATATGCAACCGTCTGCATTTCACATCGACGATAGCTCCCGTCAGCAAAAATACAAATAATATATTCCCCGCCAGATCCTGCATTTTCTGTTCTCCCGTATCACACTCCAAAACTACCTGCCACATTCCTTACATGGGGGAAGCGTTGTCTGAGACAATGGGACTTCCCTTACAGTACGCTTCAACGCTCCGCATGAAAGAGTGGAATGATATCTGTTTCCGTCATCGGTTAAATATGCCGTTGCGGGGATCTCTCCGTGACGACAACAGTATTCGCATGCATAATAACGCGATCCGTCATTTGCACGCTCCTCCGAAACATGCCCTCCGTCAACCGCCCTGACATTCAGATTGAGATGCGAGCAGCCGAGAGACCTGTGGTACACCGTTCCATAGTCCGTTACATATACCATCTCCTCCTCTTCCCGATCTTCTGCCTGTCCCTGCCTCAGGTTGTCATATCCGGTGAATGCTCTTACTCTTACCCTGTCCACGGCATACGGATCGTATGCCCCGAGCATATCAAAAGCTACTTCGACCCTGTACCTCTTGACGAGGTCGATAATATCCTCTCCGTTATTGATCACATCCACGGCATCCGCCAGCATGGTCTCTTCTGTCAGTGCATTCCCCGCATATGCATATTTTGCCAGTTTATATGCCTGCTCAGCGAGCTTTTCCGTGTTATCGGAAGAGACCCGTATAGAATCCGTGATATACATCACGGAAAGCATCGCAAACAGAAAGATCGGGAGTACCATAGCCGTCTCCACTGTTATGCTCCCGGAAAGGGGTCTCCTGAAAGCCGCAAGGAGAATGCTCTGCTTTCTGTTTATTGATATCTCTTTTTTTCGCATATGCCTGTAAAACCTGTTGATTATCATGATGTTGGAGTTGGGAGACCCCTTTCCGGAAGCATCGATCGCCTTGATCGAATTCAGTTCCATGTCAAAAATCACTCAGATAACTCATATCTCTATCTATTGTCAGTCTGTATTTCCTCCTGCAAGTCATTGCAGCACTCATATTCACATATTCTACGCATCCGTCCAGACGGAAGTTCTGATTCCCGGGCGTCAGCCGCATCCCGGCCTCAACCATGTCCATAGCCCTCATGCATTTTTGAGTCTTATTATCAGTAAAGAGAAATATTCTCAGATAATCCTCATAAGATAATCCCGTTCCCTTTTGTCCCGTAGGTCTCGCATTCGCTTTAATCGCTACCAGTCCCCATAACGGCATCCGCCAATCCTCATTCGTTTTTATCAGCGGGACTCTTTCTCCTGCAAGCAGCCTGACCACATCGGAGACACTCTCGCCGTATGCCCATGACAGCAGGATCAGATCCGCGACGGCTTCGGCCGCCTCCGGCACAAGAAGAAGCGTACATACTACCTCCGATATTGCCTTGACCGTCTCTTTCCTCCCGTTATCCGTAAATATATATATCGCATCAGCCGCATATCTTATCATCATGAGTTTTTCTACGACTTTTCTGAGGTTTGCTTTATCCGTAGCGTGTCCGTATAGAATGTATTCCAGTTCATATTCGACTCCCTCTCCTTCGTGATCATCTGTATAAGAGCTGAATTTATCCATCAGATATTCATCAAACATGAGCTCGGATATTATGCTTTCCGTATCAACCGACCCTCCATGAAGACCGGTTCCTTTATTGAGACTTCTATGTGAGATCAGGCCGGAAACATCCAGGCTTTTGTCTGACACCTCCCCGGTATTCATCACAAATCGGAGAATCCCTTCCCGGTCATCAAAGACATTACCGGCCGGATTTTCCGGTATTTTGTAATCGATCCCGTTCAGCTCTGCCTCCAGTTCCTCCCGGCGCCGGTCCGGTTCCTCATCCTCTATACCGCTTGTATCGTAGTCTGATATCAGTCCCCGGGTTTTTTCTGCCAGTGACCTTGCCACACTTATCCCATGCATATCCTCAAAAGCCTGTATTGCCTGTCTCTTAAAAACCCGACCCGATGCATCGGAAGCATACGAAGCCTCGACAATATCCAGGGTATCCAGCTTCAACCCGGTAAGGTCTGCCGGCTGAATGAAGGAGAATGTTCCTTTTGAAGGATCTATGTTATACCCGATATAGTCCTCCATGTGCTCCTTTAAGGCATTCAGAGACGGCGTCCCTCCGCCATAGGAGGTATCGATGAAATACAGGTCATACCGGCTTAGAAGTTCCCTGTTATACTCGGCAAAGACCGATTCCAGCGACATGTCTGTCGCCAATTCACATTTCATTCTCGCCGCCGCATACGCGGCACTTTCTGTCATCCCCAGTATCACAGAGAGAATAAGCGTCAGTATTAAACTCAGAAAAACCGTGATCGTTCCCTGATACCTGTATTTCATTTTTCCTCCTGTCTCCGGGAGTATTTCAGAGTCCCGGTCCGTCAGATATGATCTGTCATACCTGATCCGCTTTTTTATTTATGGTCTTGAAGATATCATTTACCAGGTCGGTAAGCTGTGATTTAAAGATGAGCACAAGCCCAATGAGTACCACAAGGATCAGGATCATTTCAACCGTGCCGATCCCGTCTTCTTCTCTGATAAATCTCTGCAAGGATGTCCACATGCTTTTTTCCTCCTTTCCGCATACGATCACTGCCTGTATGCAATATTTATGTACAAATGCAGCCTTATCCGCATCCGACACAGCTATAATGAAAAAGCCATAAACGCAGGTACTATAACAATGATCATCACTACCGAAAGCATAAGAGCCATCGGAAGGAGCAGTTTTGTTCCCGCCTCTTCACCCTGCTTTCTGGCATTGGCCTTTCGTTCTTCAAAAGCGTCGTGTACCTCTCTCTCAAGCTCCGGGAGTAACCCCGTGCTGCCTTTTTTTATGTTCTGGGAAAAAAGCGCTCCCAGCTTGGTGTAACGCCTCACGGCACATCTTTTTCCGAAATCCAGATATGCTTCATATTCGCTTACCCCGCTTCTCATACGGTTGACGGTGATCAGCATTTCTTCGAGAGCAAATGATCTCCTCCCGAAAGTTCGATTCTTATAATCAATGGCTACCTTTTCAAAAGCTGCCCTGAGGGTGAGCCCCGCTCCGATAAGCAAAGTTAGCTTACTGACGATCTCCGGATAATCAAGCAGCATCTCCCGTTCCCGTTTGACTACCTCCGCTTTCAGGTCCCTGTCCTTTCCCATATAAAGGATAAAAGCCGAAAGCAACGATATAGCTATGATATAAAGCCAGGTATGGGAAAGGGATCTTTCATAGGTAAACCTGTAACCGTCGATCTCATCCGGAAGTACCTGCGTACCCAGTGTCCGGGTTTCTTCCGCATATTCACTTATGGATCGGTCGATCTCATAGTTCAGCCGGTCATTTTCCTTCCGGTATCGTGGAAAGACTCTGACGCTGAATACATGACTTTCTTCCGCTGCCCCATAAGAGAGTATTGCCGTAAGCGGTACTATCTTTCCCGAGCTGTCATGAAAACCATCCTGTATATGACCCGAAGAGTCCAGTGCATCATAATCTCCGATCATCCATTCAATATCTATCGGATACAGTCCGGAGCTTTTTACCAGATTAAGATCATGATCAATATGATCCGGAGAACTGTTCTCTCCCAGGATCTTCGTTTCAAGCTCTTTTATAACCTCTTCAAAGATCGGCCCCAGTTCGTTTTCCGTATATCTCCTTTCCTCGATCACGATCTCCTTTTCCCGTTCATAGAGCTCTCCCTCTTTGTAAAGATCAAGTGTTACCGTCTTATCCCCTTCTCCGTATGCATTCCTTTCTATCTGTCCTCCCGTTATCTCTTCCGTCTGATTTATATCGTATATAAGGATGATCATAGAGATGAGCAGCCCTCCGAAAACCAGGAACAGAACCGATCCGATCTTCTTAACGTAATATTCATGCGTCAGTTTTGCCGCCGATTCCCCGGGATGCATCAGCATCTGCTCCTCACGTACGGTCTCGGTTCCCTTTGGCGTAAATATCTTTAGTATCCTTTCAGCGATAAAATAAAATGCTTTCATGTTCAGACCTCTATATTGATTATCCTTTCCGCCATAAGTATCCCTGCAAGATAAATCATAAGCGCCAGAGTCATGATCCCACGCCCGGCAATTCCGCTATACAGAACAGACAAAAAATCAGATGACCCGGTCTGCAGATAGAGCAATATCCCAAAGGGCACGATTTCCATTATTCTCAGTTCCAGGCGTCTTGAACTCATAGAGGTTTCGATCTCCCTCTTTACATCCATCTTCTCGCTGATATTGGCCGCTGCGCGCTTGATTATCTTAGTCATATCTCCGCCTATCCTTTTTGACGCTTCAAAGACCGCCGCAAAATCGTTTATATCCTCGATCCCGCTCCTGCGCCCCAGGTCTTTTATGATATATTCGATCTGTTCGTTATCCCTCAGACGCATTACTATCCTGTGATATTCTTCGGTTATTGGCGCATCGATCCCATACATCTCCTTCATATCGTGATAAGCCTCTATAAAGGCATTCTCCACGGAATACCCGGCATTCAGGGCTGTGCTCACAGCAAGGATGCTCTCCCTGAACTGCATTGCCAGCACCCTCTTGCTGTCTCTTCTCATCTGATCCGTCCTGAACCTCACATAAGGGATCGATCCCGGAAGAAGGATCAGGAATGCCATAAAGCTCCTGTAAAACACATACGCGATCATGACGTCAAGCACTATCCAT
This sequence comes from Lachnospiraceae bacterium, assembly GCA_024699045.1. Lineage (GTDB taxonomy): Bacteria > Bacillota > Clostridia > Lachnospirales > Lachnospiraceae > NK4A144. The sequence continues at coordinate 12,269 of JAILQK010000216.1, forward strand.
TCAGACAATACTCTTATCGTAAAGACCGCTTCTTTGGAGTTTCTCGGTATATGAAAGACTTCCGGTCTTTTTAAGTTTTCCCTTGATAAGTCCACTTTTTGTTTCTCCTTCCTCCTCAAACCTGAATAATGGGTTAAGTACAAATTCTCCCTCCGCCAGCCCTGCCATCTCGGATATCTCCAGGACCTTCCGGCTCCGGTCCCGAAGTCTTCCCAGATGCACTATGATATCTATCGCCGAAGCCATCTGACGTCTTATTGCCGGAAGCGGAAGGTCCATTCCCATAAGGACCATTGTCTCTATACGTGAAAGCATATCCCTGGCGCTGTTAGCATGACCCGTACACAATGATCCGTCATGTCCCGTATTCGCCGCGGACAAAAAATCAAGCGCCGCTCCGTCCCTGATCTCTCCAACGATTATCCTGTCCGGACGCATTCGCAGAGAAGTTTTTATCAGATCCCTTATCGTTATCTCTCTGAGACCTTCCACATTTGCATTCCTTGTTTCCAGACTCACGAGGTTTTCTATTCCCCGTATCTGCAGCTCGGCAGAATCCTCGATGGTAACGATCCTCTCTTCGCCGGGAATATATTCGGAAAGGGCATTTAAGAATGTTGTCTTGCCGGAGCCGGTCCCGCCCGAGACAAAGATGTTATAGCCCGATATCACAAGTCTTTTGAGATATTCGGCTGCCTCCGGGGTTATTGAGGTAAAGCCGATCAGATCCTTCATTGATATAGGATCATCCGGAAACCGTCTTATCGTGAGGATCGGCCCGTTGATCGCCACCGGATTCATCACCACATTGACTCTTGCGCCGTTTTCAAGCCTGGCATCTACGATAGGCGAAGCTTCATTTACTACCCTGTTGCTCCGGGCGACGATCTGCTGTATCACGGACCGGAGGCTTTCCTCCGAGTCAAAATGTCTGTCCCATCTTGATATGGCGCCGTTTCTTTCAATGAATATATCGTTGATGCCGTTTACCATTATCTCGGTAATGGAACTGTCCGCTATGAGCTCCTCCAGTATTCCCAGCCTTCTTACTTCGTAAAACAGCCGTCGAAAAAGCTCCTCTCTCTCCGCAAGCCCCATCAGATTCTCTTTTTTCCGCTCGAAGATGGAATCCCTTATGATGTCCTTTATCTCATCATCGGAAACCTCTCTGGACATATCGATCCTTGAAATGATCTCCTCCTTCAGGAGCATAAAGTTTTGTCTGTCCGTATATTCATGCATGATGATAATCCAGATAGCCTGCCATATACCTGCCTACATCTGTCCCCCTGAGGTTTTCGGTTATCTTACGGATCCCTTTAAAATATGGCGGTTCCAGTTTGACGATCCTCTCCTCTGCCCCAAAGTCTTCAAGAGTTCTGAAATATGAGAGAAGCTGTCCCTCCTTTGCTTTAGACATAGCGTCTCCTCTTACCGGCATATAAATCCTGTCGCTCATTGACAGGATATCCAGAAATCCGGGCAGTATTTCACCCATATCCAGAATGATATTCTTAAACCCACTCCCGAACAGCAGCGAAAATAATGATCTGACCTCATCGGAAGATATACGGAGCAGGTCCTCGGGATTTGTGACCGGCGGTACATAGCTGACACCCTGAGATCTGCAGACGGTCCCCTGGAGCATAAGAGCTGCTCTTTCTCCGATCCCGTCTTTAAGGTAAAATAACAGATCCGACAGATCCGCATCATACTCCTGCTGATATATCACGGAAAAACCTGAATCAGCCTCAAGATTCAGATATACCGTCTCCGACCTTTCGGCAAGCAGCTGTGCGGCGGTCATGGCAAGGGTTGTCGTAAGACATCTCCCTACCGGTGAAAAGAATGTATATATATATCCTTCAGAATCAGAAAATCCTTTAGATACGGATATATCTCTTTTGGCAACTACCTTGAGGATCTCCCGTATGATCTCATCCACCGGCTGAAGAATATTTATCGCATATACATCCGGAAGTGTGTCCACATCCGGTCTTTCGGTCAGTACTACGGTCAGATCCGTATTGATATGTCCCGCACCGTTTTCGAGGCCTTCGGCATCTGTCAGCAATACCGCTATCTTCTCCTTTGCCGCATACTCCGCAAGACTTCCCGGATTTGTAAAACCCCGGCAGATAAAGCCGGTATTTCTTTCGGCAAGATACCCAAGAAAGTTTTCCAGATACTCACTGTCCGAAAAATAAACCGCCATGCAGTTTCCTGATGCAATTACCATATAACCTCCCTTGATCACTTATCCTAACCCCGTCCATCTGGGAAGTGCCCCCAGAAACAACGCAAATGCAAAAGGATATTCGGTTTTGGATAAAGGTGTCTTTCTTACTATGCTTATGACCGAAACGATAAGGGCCGACGATGCCACCGTGACCGTAAGTATCCCGCAAAGTTCCGTAAGTCCCGTGTACATGGCGCTTATCATGAGCAGCTTCACGTCTCCCGCACCTAAAAAACCGATAAGGTAAAACGGTATAAGGATGATAAACACGACCAACGCAGATATAAGAGGCGTTGCCTGGGCTCTTTCAGCCCCCGCACAGGATTCGTGGATCAGAAGAAAAACTGCCGACGCCGCAAGGATCTGATTTTTGATCCTGAAAGATACGATGTCCGTCATTGCGCAGATGAACAACGTAAAGAAAAAAACATATTCTTTCATAGTCCAGTATTTAGATTTACCTTTTTTGAATATCAGACAGCCACTGTCCGTGATCTGTCTGCCGCTGATAACGGCTTCGAAAAATCATGATGTGATCTTTGAAGTAGTGACACTATACTACGCACATACATTCTTTGTCAAGCATATATTTGGAGACTCCTCCGATACACCCGACAACGCAGAAATGCCTGATCTTACGATCAGGCATTTCAGGAGAAGGTATTTCTTTCTTATGGGGTGCCGCCTTTTCAGACGGCATCATGTATTGGGGGTACGCTGATAATATACCACTTCAAAAAAATGTCAACAATCCGCATTTTTCACAAGGTTTACAAATTTTGATGGGGATTTTTGTGCAAACTCCATATAAATCCGCTTGTTTACCCTGTTCCGGCATAGGTCAGCGCTCAGGCTTCCCACAGAGCAATGAACTCATCCATATCTATCTTTTCTTTTTCCAGAAGCAGCTCTGCCGTGCTGTCCAGAACATTCCGGTGTTCATTTATTATAGCTCTGGCCCGTTCATGACATTCTCCGATTATTCGCTTAACCTCTATATCGATCTCTCTTAAGGTCTGCTCAGACATGCTTCTTCCGTGAGCCAGATCTCTTCCGATAAATACTTCCTCATCATCCTCATCAAAGCTCACTACTCCTATCTTACTGCTCATACCATAGGTAGTTACCATCCGTCTTGCAAGCTTTGTCGCCTGCTTAAAGTCATGGGAAGCTCCGGTCGTTACATCATCCTGTCCGAAGATCATCTCTTCCGCAACTCTTCCACCAAGATCGACCACGATCTGGTTGAGCATTTTGGATCTTGTACGGAACATTTCGTCTTTTTCTGGCAAAGGCATGGTATACCCCGCAGCGCCCATCCCGGTAGGTATGATCGATATACTGTAAACCGGACCTACTCCCGGAAGCACATGGAAGAGTATAGCATGTCCTGCCTCGTGATATGCCGTGATCTTCTTTTCCTCATCCGAAATGAGCTTGCTCCGCTTCTCGCTGCCGATGCCCACTTTCACAAAGGAAGCTTTTATATCCTCCTGTGTTATATATGACCGATTCTCCTTGGCTGTCTTTATGGCAGCCTCATTAAGAAGGTTTTCCAGATCTGCTCCTGTGAATCCTGCCGTCGTTCGCGCGATCTGTTCAAGATCCACATCATCGCCCAGCGGCTTGTTCTTTGCATGGACTTTCAGTATATCCTCACGGCCCCGCACATCCGGAGATCCCACACCGATCTTACGGTCAAACCTTCCGGGTCTCATTATCGCAGGATCAAGGATATCCACACGATTGGTCGCAGCCATGACTATTATCCCCTCGTTTTCACCGAAGCCATCCATTTCCACAAGAAGCTGATTGAGTGTCTGTTCTCTTTCATCGTGTCCTCCGCCAAGTCCGGTCCCCCTTCGACGGGCCACGGCATCTATCTCATCGATAAAGACGATACAGGGCAGGTTTTTCTTGGCTTCCGAAAACAGGTCTCTCACCCTTGATGCTCCGACTCCGACAAACATCTCAACAAAATCGGATCCGGATATCGAAAAAAACGGCACTCCGGCCTCACCTGCCACTGCTTTGGCAAGAAGTGTCTTTCCGGTACCGGGAGGACCTACAAGTATCACGCCTTTAGGTATTCTCGCTCCTACGGATGTATATTTTCCGGGGTCCTTAAGGAAATCCACGATCTCCTCAAGATCCTCTTTTTCCTCCACCAGTCCCGCCACATCCTTGAATGAGATCTGAGTCTGTCCCGGAGCCAGCATCCTTGCTTTGCTCTTTCCGAAATTCATCATCTTTCCGCCACCGGAAGCCGATCCGGCCTGAGAATTCATCATGGCCATTATTATCATGACCACGACTATGGATAAGACTACCGGTACTCCGTAGGTAAGCAGGATGTTTTCCTTCTCAACCTCCTCCTCCTCATAATCGGGAAAGAGCTCCTTCATACTTTCCTCGACCGCGGTTATATCCGCTACATACAATGTATGCACGAGTCCGTTCTTCAGTGTCACCGTGATATCTCCGGTAGGAGTCTCGGCATTGGGCGATAATATGACCCCTGCAACCGCCTCTTCTTTGAGATCATTCAGAAACATTTTGTAGTTATATGCGTCCTTGGTCTGAAGCTCCATCGACATGAAAGATATCAACAGAAGCACCGCTGCCACTATCAGGAAATATATTCCTATCCCTTTGTTTGTATTTCTCACTTTATTACTCCTCTACCTCAACGATCCCTATATACGGAAGATTCCTGTACTTCTGGGCATAATCAAGACCGTATCCCACAATAAACTCATCCGGGATCACAAATCCCGTGTAATCTATGCTGACATCTACCACCCTTCTGTCGGGTTTGTCAAGCAAAGCGCACAGCTTGACTTCCGCAGGGCCTCTGTCCTTCAATATATCGATCAGATAGTTCATCGTGCGTCCGGTATCGATTATATCCTCCACAACAAGGATATTTTTCCCTCTTATAGGACGATCAAGATCCAGATCTATCTTCACTACCCCGGAGCTTTCCGTCTCATTACCGTAACTTGAGCATCTCATATATTCCATCTCAACCGGCAGCTCGATCCGCTTTGCCAGCTCACAGGCAAATGCAGCCGCCCCTTTGAGGATGCATACCATTGTGATCTCCTTGCCTGCAAATTCCTTTGTTATCTGGGCGCCCAGTTCCGCTATTCTTTTATCTACTTCTTCCTCCGTATACATTATCGATATCTTATCAGCCATGTTTCATCTCCATTTTTAATATATTTATTGTCTTTTCGGTCACCTTAAAACGTTCTCCTATACGTCCCGTCGCCGGGATCCATACGATCTCATGACCTTTTGTTACAAAATACATTGTATCTCTTTTGTCTGCCGGGATCTTTTCCTCAATAAGAAGGTCTTTAAGCTTTTTATTTCCTCCCTTTATGGAAATCTGATCACCCGGCATACGGTGTCTGATCTCCAACACAGAAACATTACCTATTGTAGCATAATCAAGATATTTCGTGTAGCGGTCCGGTTCATTGATCTTTCCTGTATTTTTCATCCTTTCGGAAACATCCGCATCGATCAGTACGAAGCTGATATCCGGTTCCCCGCAGGCGCTCTTTTCCTGGTGGGATATACCGTCAGGCAGCTCATATCCGACGGCTTTACGTATTACCAGACGTCTGAAATCCTTAAATGCTTTTATCCCGTATATCAGGTCCGCGTGTCGTCCCGATCTTCCTTTTGCCAGATCTTTTAAGATATTGATATGGATGCGGCTTATATCCTTTGGCTTTCCCGATACTCGGACAAGTACCTCCTTTATCACTCTTGATGCTACAATATCCGGAAGCCGGTCAAGCCGGTCCAGATCGATTTCAAGGCCGTTATATTGCAGATCTTCCGATCCCCTCACACAATCCCCAAATGCCTGTTCCGTAATCCCTTCAAGATATTCTTCCACTTCGGATATCTCTTCGGATACTTCACTGATATGAGCAGCGGCCTGCCCGTTTATCCTGATAAGCTCCGGCATCACCGTCTGCCGGATACGATTCCTTGAAATATCCGTATCCTCATTTGTCGCATCTGTCCGGTATTCTATCCCTGTGGTTTTACAGTATTCCTCCACCTGTTTTCTCGTAATGCATAGAAGAGGTCTTATATATTTCCCACGAACCGGCAGCATCCCCCTTAGCCCGCGTATCCCGGTCCCTCTGACGGCATTGAATAAAAATGTTTCTGTCTGATCGTCCATATGATGTGCAAGGGCTATCTTGTCAGCATCCGTTCCCTCAAATATACGATATCTTTCATTTCTCGCCGCTTCCTCAAGCGTGGTCCCGGTCCTCCCGGAGACCGCTCTGGCATCGATCCGTACGGTTTTCAGCTCTACCCCGAGTTTACCGCATTCTTCAATAACATAATCCATATCGTCAAGCGATGCCTGGCCCCTTATCCCGTGCTCAACGTGAATGGCGGATAACGTAAACCCCATACTCGCAGATAATCCGTGAAGCAAAAAAAGAAGGCACATGCTGTCTGCCCCTCCTGAGACCGCCACGCACACGTGCTCTCCTTTTGTGATCATTTCATGCCTTAAGATATGATCTCTTACCCTGTCTTTGATATCACTTACCATCGTCGGTCTTAAATATTATCTCATTTTCGTGGACAAGTCCGAGCTTCTTTTTGGCCATTTCTTCGGCATATTTTTTAGTCTTTGTATACTTCTCAAACTCATCCAGCTCATCGGTCCTGGACTGTTCGGACTCAAGCTGTACCGTTAACTCCGCTTCCTTTTCCTTAAGCGCATTTTTTTTCTCGAGCAAAGTCCTGCTGTCGACCGCAATGACGGTCATCAAGAGAAACACTATTATCGTTATAGCAAAAACAGAGGGTCTGCTTTGTCTGACTCTCCGATACATGGCTGCTTTTCGTCGATCACGTTTTCTGCCGGCATTACGCTGCATACACGCTCCCAAAATAAAAATAGTTATGTTAACGATAGCACATTCCATGTTCAAATGCAAGATGAACCCGCTGAAAATGCCGTGATCTTACAGACCGGATATCGCCCGGTATAATCTGTTTACCAATGATGTCTCGAAATGTATCCCCACTACGGAAGAGCCTTTGATATGACGGATAATATAGCAGATGATCAAAAGGATCCCTAAAAGACATCCGACGACATCGATCGTTTTTCTTGAAAGCTCGATGATCCCGGATATTGACAGAAAATATACACCCACCGCCACCAAAAATACCGGCCATAAAGGATGATAATAAAAAGCCCCCGCAAAGTCACCCTTCAGGACTGACGCCAATGCCCTGGTTATCCCGCACATAGGACACGGGATCCCCAAGACGAAGTCAAGCGGGCATCTGTATATCCCCAATAGCGCTGTGATAAACAGCAGTCCGGTGACAGCAGCTGCCCATAACAGATCTCTGATCTGCTTTTTCTTCGGAAATTGTCTCATAATAGATAAAGGTGCAGTCTGTAGGCTACAGACTGCACCATGACACATTGATCAAAAACTGATTACTTTGCATAAGCTCCGTCGATAAATACTATCTCTTCATCCGGACCAAATGCGCTTGAACCATAGGCTTTGGTAAGTGCGATTATCCAGTCTACAAGCCACCATATACCGCAGCCTCCGACCGTAATGAGCTTAAGTATGCCTAAGCCGATCTGACCTCTCATAAATCTGTCTACACCAAGCTCTCCGAGAAGCCATGTAAACAACCATACAAACATGTGCTTATTAAATCTCTTTTCCATCCTCGTTCTCCTTTGATATGCGGTGTCCTTAAACCAATTAATATCTTATTCTCTTTTTCCGGTTATGTCAAAATTTTCTCACTGTCAGAGTGGGAAAAGATTTTCTGAAAAACGAAAAGATCAAAACTTGCAAAATAACACTTGAAATACTTCTTGCACCTGTTATAGAATAGATTTATGTATACACTTGATAAGAACAATGTAAGAGAGGTCGTTGAGACATGTGCCGCGGATTCCGGATATGAGATGCATATCCTGTATGCGCTCCGTTTTATGGTAGATAACGTTCATACTCCTTTGGAAATAGGAGAACCGTATACAACCGATGGTAAGGACGGGATCTCTTCGGGACTCTATCAGAAGATCACAGGCGACAGATCGTATTATATCGGTTTTATCGATCTTAAGGAGGGGCTGGCTGCGATAGCAAGGGGCTTTGCCGGAGATGAGTTTGAAGATGACAGGGACTTTATCAGAGATGCCACCGGCGAATTTATCAACCGCATCAACGGAGAGTTTGTGATCGCATCATCCAAATCCGATATCTCTTTGGATATAGAACCTCAGCTGTTTCTTGAAGAGGATGATGCCATGAAAGTGATCAGGCCCAAAAAGATCTACCATATTCCGGTTTCTTTTGGAGGCTTCGAAGCAGAAATGCTCATTGTTTCGATCTGATAAACCGTTCTCTCATAGGTCCTACAAGATAAAGACTTCCGCATATCACCGTAGCTGCAGCTTCAGGCTGCAGCTTTTTGATACACTCCGTCACATCTGATCCCGGATCCGGGATCATTATCCCGACCTCCCGGGATACTTCTCGTATCGCCTTTTCAAGCTCCGGCATTGTCAGCGTCCGCGGATTAGGAACTTCGCATACTATCACCTTTTTGGCATGAGGTATGAGCAATTCAAGCATTTTTTTGTATTGCTTATCTTTGAGTATCCCTATACACAATATCAGCTTTTGTTCTCCGAAATATTCGGTTAGTGTTTCGGATAACGCTCTGGCTCCGTCCTCATTGTGCGCCCCATCCGCTATAACGAGCGGTTCTGAAGACAGTATCTCAAATCTTCCCGGCCAGCCTGCCCTCTCGATCCCCAGCTCCATATCCTTTTCCGATACGCGTAATCTGCCTTTGCCCTGTCCGGCAATAAGCCTTATAGCCTGGATGGCAAGCGCGGCATTTTCAACCTCATATAACCCCGCCATCCTTGTCCTGTAGGTTTTTCCCGACAGCGTAAAAACCTGCCCTTCCGCCAAAGATGCTTTTATCCTGACGGCAGGTTCGGAAATATAAAGCTCGGCGTCTTTTTCCCTGCAGGTTTCTTTTATGACATTCATTATCCCGGCATCTGCCCGGTATGTCATAACCCGGCCCCGGGGTTTGATTATCGCCGCTTTTTCCGCGGCTATGAGTGGAAGCGTATCTCCCAGGTACTGCATATGATCATAGCTTATCCTGGTGATCACGGACAGCAGTGAGTGATTGATCACATTTGTCGCATCCAGCCTGCCTCCCAGACCGACTTCAAGTATGACCAGGCTGACCCTGCATTCCAGAAAATAACAGAATGCCATGGCAAGCACAAGCTCAAATTCGGAGGGCCTGCCCAGCTCATGCTCCTCCATATATTTTGCTGCATGATATACCCTGCCGGTATAGACCGCTATATCGTTCTCCGATATCTCCTCATAATTGATCCGGATCCTTTCAGAAAAACGCACAAGCTCCGGAGACGTATAAAAACCGACCCTGTATCCGGCCATATCCAACACCGAAAGAATATACGAAGCAACGCTCCCTTTTCCGTTCGTACCGGCTATATGTATGATATTTAGTTTTTCCTGAGGATTACCGAGAAGGGACATCAGCGTCCGTATATTATCAAGTCCCAGCTTAGATCCGAATGCCGCCGTATCACGTATGTATTTTACCGCTTCTTCATAGGTCATGTAAGATGCGCCTTTGCGAACCCGGATGCAGGACGTACGATTGCTGTCAGCAGTATCGTATTTATCGGAAACATTATGATAACTTTAACGATCCTTCCCGTAAAGATCGGAATAAGCCCGTTCCCATACAGCATCATAAGCCATACCGGATTCAGTATCAGCGAAACTATGATCGTATCCAGTGCCTGAGCTGCTATTATCCTCTTAAAGCTTTGGTCTTTTTTCAGGATCAGGCCGTAGATCACGCCCTGGATGATCGCAGATAATGTAAATCCCGGAAAAAACGCTCCGGTCGGTCTTACGATATAACAAAGGATATCCGACAATCCTCCAAGGATCCCTCCGTACATAGGACCAAAGAGCATGCCCTCTACGGCTATCGGAAGAAATTGCAGTCTTATCTCCGAAACCTGTGACAGCGGGATCTTAAAAAAACCGAAGATCACGGATATCGCCAAAAGCATCGCCGATATGGTAAGACGTTGTATCGTTCTTCTCTGCGTCATGATCATACTGCACCTATAATATCTCTGATGTGCTCCGTTTTGGTTAAGACCATATAATCTTTGATCCCGCGGATGATCTTCCCTGTAATATCGGGTTCCGTAAAATTCATCATCCCGACGGCAACCATGGTGGCTCCCGCAAGCATAAGCTCCAGAGCATCTTCTGCTGAGGCAACTCCGCCCATCCCTATCACCGGGATCTTAATGGCATGACTTGCTTCATAGACCATTCGCACCGCCACCGGATGTATCGCCGGTCCCGAAAGACCCCCGGTTTTATTTGCAAGTACAAATCTCTTTTTATATATATCTATCTTCATTGCCGTCAGGGTATTGATAAGCGATACTCCATCCGCCCCTCCGGCTTCGGCCGCCTTTGCCATATCCGAAATGCTTGTTACATTGGGGGTGAGCTTCATTATCACCGGCTTGGAACCGGCTTTGGACTTGCACCGGGAAGTCACCTCCATAAGCATGCCTGCATCCGTACCGAACTGGATCGCTCCGCAACTTACATTTGGACAGGAAACATTGATCTCCAGCATGGCCACCCTGTCGTCTTCTGCAAGTCTCTCCACAACCGCCTCATATTCCCCGACACTGTGACCGCAGACATTTACTATCACCGGGACATCAAATTCTTCAAGGAATGCCAGATCTCTTTTGATAAAGACATCTACCCCGGGATTTTGAAGACCGATGGCATTCATCATCCCCGAGGGAGTCTCCGTGACCCTCGGTGTCGGATTCCCTTCCCACGGGTCTCTTGACACCCCTTTGGTTGTAAGCGCTCCAAGCTTATTCAGATCGACAAATCGCGAATACTCGATCCCCGATCCGAAAGTACCGGAGGCCACCGTTACCGGATTCCTGAAGTGTATCCCGGCAAGATCAACACCAAGATCCGGTTCAATGTCTCCTGCAGATTTCTCCTGGTATAGCCTCATTCTACTCCTTATCTCCACTTATCGAAGGTTTCGTACGTGGATCATATATCCACGGTTTCGGCACAAAATACCGGTCCCTCCGTACACACTCTTGCATTTTTCACGCCGCTGTGAGCATCTTTTTCTGTCGTCTTTGCGACACATCCGAGACAAACACCCAGACCGCATGCCATCCGTTCTTCCAAACTGATATATGCTGTAGCGCCTGCCTCTTTTGCATATCGTTTGACCGCCGACAACATGGGCAAGGGCCCGCATGCATAGATCAGGTCTGCCTTTATCCCGCTTTCCTCCAACGCGTCGATCACATTTCCCCTTATCCCCTCTGAACCGTCATCGGTCGATATTATCGTTTTGATCCCCGTCCCCCCGAAATCGGAAGCAAGAAAATGATTCATGCTCCTGTCCCGATACCCGAGTACGGCAGTCAGAGATACAAAGGCAGAAGGGGCTTTCATAAGCTTTTTTGCAAGAAAGAGAAGCGATGGTGCTCCGAGACCGCCACCAAGCATCACTATGTTTTTTCCGCCGATGGTCTTTTCATCAAAAGGATAGCCGTGTCCCAGGGGACCTTCGATATATAGCTCATCTCCGGGATTGTATCCCGATATCTCTTCGGTTCCTCCGCCAACGACTCGAAAAACTATGTCAAAATAATGACCCGGATCATCCGCTCTCCCGCTGTCATTATCTTCTCCCGAAACATCAGCTATGCATAACGGTCTGCCAAGAAGTCTGGCCCCGTTGACGGGATATATCATGACAAACTGCCCGGGTTCAGCCCCGCTGCACAGATCGGTCAAAAAGGAATATCTGTAGATATCGGGAGCCAGATAGGTTTTTTCTCTTATTTTCGCTTTTTTCCGGATCATTTCGTTCATCTTTAGCTGAAAAATGAATGGTTCAGAGCGCCGCTCTGTAGATCTTCTCTATATCTTCGACCATAAGGGGACGTATCCTGGAAAGCTTTACATTTCCATCCATCGTAGCATGCATCGCCAGTGCATGTATCTCTTCATCCGAAGGATCGGTCAGTCCGAGTTCCTTAAGTGATACCGGCATCCCGATCTCTCTGAAGAAACTCTCGGTCGCATTTATCCCAAGAACCGCCGCCTTTTCATCGTCGGCAGTATCTATCCCCCATACATTCCTTGCATATCTAGCAAAGCGGCCCAACGCATCCTTATAAAGATACCTCGCCCAGGATGCCCATACCGCGGAAAGTGTTGCCCCGTGTGTATAGTCATATTTTGCGGAAAGCGCCATGCCCACCTTATGGACAGAGAAATCCTTTCCTCTTCCAAGCTCGGTAAGGTTATTGTGAGATATCGATGAAGCCCACCATATCTCCGCCATGGCATCATAATCGCTTCTGTCTGCCAGCGCCAGGCGCCCGTTATCCCTGACAGTACGGATCACCCCCTCTGCTATGGTATCCGTAAGATCACACTTTATATCCGGGATAAAGTATCTCTCCAATGTGTGCATCATGATATCAACGATCCCGTTTTTAAGCTGCCAGTCCGGAAGACTGTCCGCCATGGTCGGATCCATGATTGTAAACACACATCTGTTAAATTCGGTATTGATCCCCAGCTTTTTCCCGACCGCCTCGTTTGTGAGCACCGCAGAATCACTCATTTCGGATCCGGCCGCCGGTATCGTCAGGATCGCCGCAACCTTCAGCGATCTTTCAAGCGGAACCTTTTTAGTCCAAATATCCCACAGATCGTTGTCCGGATTTGCCGCTCCGTGAGCGATCCCCTTTGCAGTATCTATCACGGAACCTCCGCCGACCGCCAGGATCATGTTGGCTTCAAGATCGATGGCTCTCTTAACCCCCTCCTCGGCATGGGCCAACGTGGGGTTGGCCTTTACTCCGCCAAAAGCCTCATAAGTGATCCCCGCCTTATCCAGAGAGCCCTCTATCTTTCCGAGCAGACCGGAGTCCACTACCCTTTCGGATCCGTACACTATCAACACCCGGCCTGTTCCGCACTTTTTTATCTCTTCTCCCGCAAGCTCTGCCGTGTCTTTTCCGAATATGACTTTGGTAGGTGCATGATACGTAAAATTCTGCATTTTTTCTCCTTTCAGGTCTGACCTTTATGACTGTATATTGTTTTTCCGCCAACTATGGTATATCTTACCCTGCCCTTTAATGTCATCCCCAAAAACGGAGAGTTCTTTGAACGTGACTGCAGATCTTTTTCACTGACCGTCCATTGCTGCGCAGGGTCAAAAATAACTATATCCGCCGGATCACCGACTCCTAATCGTCCTGCCTGCAGTCCGTACAACCCGGCCGGGTTTAAGCTCATAAGCCTGATAAGGTCAGAAAAGCTGATATGCCCTTTTTCTACCAGATTTGTGATCCCCAGGGCAAGTGCCGTCTCGAGTCCGATCATTCCCGAAGGGGCTTTGGTAAACTCCCGGTTCTTTTCACCGGCGGTATGCGGAGCATGATCCGTCGCGATAATATCCAGGGTCCCGTCTGCCAATCCTCTTATCACCGCCTGTCTGTCTTCTTCGGTACGCAATGGGGGATTCACCTTTGCAAGACTGCCTTTTTCCGTTAGCATATCCTCCGTCAGAGAAAAATGATGAGGTGTGGCCTCCGCGTGGATCAGCCCTTTAATGTCTGTTTTTTTATATCGTTTTATGATCTCCACGCTTTCTTTTGCGGATACATGCTGGATATCGATCTTTGCTCCTGCATCAAGCGCCAGTCTGATGTCTCTTTCCACCATGGTATACTCCGCTTTCCGATCAGCGCCTCTAAGCCCCATGGCTTCCGCCACACTGCCGCAGTTGATCCCTGCCTCCCATACATATGAAGGATCCTCTTCATGAAAACTGAGCACCGCATCGCTCTCAGCCGCCTTTTCCATCGCCCTTCTTACAAGTTCTTCATCCGTTATAGGACTTCCGTCATCGGTAAAGCCCGCTGCCCCGGCCTTAATAAGCGCCTTCATATCTACGAGAGAGCTCCCGTTTCTTCCCACACTGATCGTAGCATCCTGGTAAATATGTATATTCTCCCGTCCGGCCCGGTCCAATATATCGTTTATCATCTCCGGACTGTCTGCGGCAGGTACGGTATTTGCCATGCAGACTACCGAGGTATAGCCTCCGGCCGCAGCAGCAAGTGCCCCTGTATGAAGCGTCTCTTTTTCTGTCTGTCCCGGATCCCTGAAATGTGAATGGACATCGACTAATCCTGGAGCTGCTATAAGCTCCGTGGCATCTATGATCTCTTCGTTGTCGTTTACGGCCAGATCCCTTCCCAGCTGCGCTACGCACCCGTTTCCTGTACGGATATCCGTTATCTCATCCTTTTGATTGTAAGGATCTATGACTCTTGCGTTTTTTATAAGCACTGAGTGTCTCACTTCCTGATCTTCTGCCGTTATCTCTGTCAGAATTAAATGATAACATTATCACCCCTTTTGTCAAACCTCCGTTAAGGATCCTGTGACGACAGGGCTGACATTTCTTCACCAGACCTCAAAGCTGTCCCTGTACGCCTTACTGATCAAAGTAATCCCATATTCTCCGGCCATAGCGGCCGCTTCCGCCGTTGGAACGGATTTTGATATAAGGATCGGGATCCCTGCCAGGATAACTTTTTTCATGGTATCGGCCTGAACCCTTCCGGACGTATAAAGCATGCAGTCCGAAAGACTCTCCCCCGCGATAAGCCCATGTCCCACTGCCTTATCGAGAGCATTATGACGGCTTATATCTTCACAGGAAAAGAGCATCTCTCCTTCTCTTGCCAGAAAACATATATGTGTCCCCCCGGTCATTCGATGAAGCTCGGCGTCTTCCGAAAAAAGGGCTGCCAGCGAAAAGATCCACTCCGGTCTGAACCCGGTAGCCGGGATCGTTTTTGACCCGGGTAAGTCTCTGCAGGGATCGTTATCCGCCATTCCTTCCCGGTCGGATCCCGCACCGTTTTTTAACCTGACCCGTCCCTCTCCTTTATCTGCATCTATCTCTTTTCCGATGAGATCATCCACGCCTGAGATAAGTCCCTCCGTGTACAATCTTCCCGTTATAAGCTCTTCTAAATATTGTTTTGTACACACGATCTTTTTCCAGGGCTTATCATTGACCGTAAGATCAAGAACGTATTCCTTCAGGAGCATCCGGCTTTCATTTTGAGTCCGGCCGTCATGATGGTACACGGACACCTCCAAGGTCCGGGTATTCTCCTCATAAAAGACCTGTCGCCTATCCATCGGCTTCTCCTCTCAATATAAGCAGTCCATGCTCCAATCCGGGAAGTAAAAAATCCAGACACTCCCGGACGGCCTTCGGACTTCCGGGCAGATTTACTATCAATGTACGTCCTCTTATCACACTCACTGCCCTGCTGAGCATGGCCCTCGGTGTTATCTGCATGCTGTATGCCCTGATAGCTTCCGCTATCCCCGGTGCGTTTCTATCAGCCACCCTCATCGTAGCCTCCGGCATCCGGTCACGCTCGGAAAAACCCGTACCTCCCGTTGTAAATATAACGTCCGGCTTTACATTATCGGAGAGCCTGACAAGCTCTTCATAGATCTCCTCTTCCTCATCAGGGAGCAGGCAGCTTTCTACCACGGTATACCCTGATCTTTCCGTTATTTCTTTTATCAAAGGACCGCTACTGTCCTCCCTCTCTCCATTATATGCCCTGTCACTCGATGTGATCACCGCAGCGGTAAACCGGACCTTCCCTGCGGATGTCATCGCGGATTCCGTATGGATCAGATCTCCGGTCCGGATCGTTCCTCCGGAGATCACTCTGGCAAATACACCCTCTTTCGGCATGATACATTCCCCGGTACGCCTGGCTATCTCACACCCCGAATGACAGACCTTCCCTATCTGGGAGATCTCAAGCAGTATGTCGTCTCCGACCTTCAGCTTCGTACCTACGGGCAGTCCAACAAGATCTATCCCTGACACCAGAAGGTTTTCTCCGAATGCTCCGGGCTCTATGACGATCTCTTTTCCTGTTCGTTTTTTGAATTCCTCAACCCTTTCAAAGGAGAGAAGGCTTACCTGCCTCTCACTGCCTGCGTGCGCATCATTCTCCAGACCGAAATCTTCTATAAGCCGCCCGCTCTCTATCTCCCTTTTCACCGTACCTTTTTTTTCACTGGCGCACACCGCCATGATCTTTCCCATCTTTTTCCTTATCCTCCGATCTGAACCATCTTTCCGGTATCCTGCCTTATCTCCCCGAAACAATGGGAAGCAGGCTTCTCCTTAACTTCCGCTTCTATAATCTGCCGGATCTCATCGTCGGTATCCCCCTGTCTAAGAGGGGTTCTGAGATCCGCGCCGTAAGGATACTGAAGACACAGCCTCAAAAAGCCGCTTGCTGTAAGCCTTATCCGGTTGCAGGACCCACAGAATCCGTGGGTTATAGGACTGATAAACCCGATCCTTCCTTTGTATCCGGGAAATGAATAATATAAGGCCGGTCCTTTTCCATCCTCCCCGGCAAGGGGCTTTGCCTTTCCGTATGATCTTTCAAGTCTTAACAGTATCTCGTCTCTGGAGATCCCGGTAAACCCTGCCCCGCAGCCTAAAGGCATGAGCTCGATAAATCTGAGATCCAGTTCCTTCTCCCGCGCATATAATGTGAGCTCTTCCATCTCACCATCATTGGTCCCCAGTATCGGAACACAGTTAAGCTTCACCTTTAGTCCGGCTTTCTTTGCCGCATCTATCCCCGAAAGTACATTTATCAGCTCGTCCCTTCCGGTGATCCTTATAAAAGTATCTCTGTTAAGAGTATCAAGGCTGATGTTTATTCCTGAAAGCCCTGCCTCCGCGAGCTCATTCGCATATTCAGAGAGCAGACATCCGTTGCTCGTCATCACAAGCTCCCGGATCCCCTCAGTGCGGCAGAGTATTTTGACAAGATCGGTCACCCCCCGTCTTACAAGCGGCTCCCCGCCTGTAAGCCGGATACGGTTTATCCCGAGCTGCGACAGGATCCGGACAAGTCTTTGTATCTCTTCAAATGAAAGGATATCCTTATGCTCCAGATTTTTTATCCCGGATTCCGGCATACAGTATCTGCATCTCAGATTACACTTGTCCGTAAGGGATATCCTCACATAATCTATATTCCTTCCGTATCCGTCAGTCATTCATCATCCTCTTCTGCTGTATCTGCTTGCGTTCCAATAATTCATCAGTATAAGTGTGCATAATGAGATCAATAAGATGATGATCACCCACCTGTATGCCATTTCACGATCGCCTCCCTGCATTGCGGAATAAACCGCTACCGACATGGTCCTTGTCTTCCCCGGCAGATTTCCGGCAAGCATTATCGTAGCCCCGAACTCCCCCATCGCTCTGGCAAAGGTAAGTGTCGAGGCGGCAGCCAGACCCGGCCAGGACAACGGGATCCAGACCTTAAAAAATATTGCTGTCTCATTAAATCCAAGAGTTTTTGCCGCATCTATCAGATCCGTATCCACCTGGTCAAATGCGCCGAGAGTTATCTTGTACATGATAGGAAAAGAGACCACGATCGCGGCTATGACCGCCCCTTCCCATGTAAATACCACATTTATTCCCAATGAAGAGAGCGTACGGCCCACCGGTGAGTTTTTCCCGAATATGACCAGAAGAAAAAAACCTACGACCGTCGGCGAAAGCACCAGCGGGAGCGAGAGCACTCCATCCACAAGGTATCTGAACCGTTTCATGGAATAAACGATCCTTGCAAAAAAGACCCCCAGGAAAAACGTTATTACAGTGGATACCGTTGCCACCTTAAGTGATATCCATAGCGGAGAGAGATCAAAATCCATAACGCTCAAATACCTTCATCGCTTTATCACTTTTCAGATAGTCCAAAAACTCCTCTGCTGCCGACTCGTTTGCCGTCGACTTAACGATCCCTGCAGGATAGATTATCCTTCTGCACGATCCATCGGGCGCTTGTGCAGCTATCTCAACTTTGTCGGATGTATATGCATCCGTGGCATACACCACTCCGCAATCAGCTTCTCCTTCCTCCACCCATGTAAGAACGGCTCTTACATCGCTTCCGTAATTAACCTTATCTTTTACTGTCCCGTATATACCAAGGCTTGTAAATACCTCTTCCGCATACTGGCCGGCAGGAACGCTGTCCGGATCCCCCATAGCGACCATACCGACCTTATCGGTTCCCACATCCTCAAATGAGGAGATCTCCTTATCGCTGCCTCTGGGAACGATAAGCACCAGCCTGTTTTCCAAAAGCTCGGTTACACTATCCGCTTTCATAAGATCCTCCTTCTCAAGGGCATCCATCTGCTTTGTGGAGGCCGATATGAAAAGATCCGCCGGAGCCCCTTCTTCTATCTGAGCCTGAAGCGCTCCCGAGCTTCCGTATGAAAAAGTCAGCTGTGTTTCCGGATGCTCTTTCTCATACATTTCCTCAAGCTCACCGCATACATCCGTAAGGGATGCCGCCGCAAGCACTGTCAGTTCTGTATTGCCGGAAGATGCTTTTCCGCATCCGGTTATCATCATTAAAGATCCTGCTGTCAGGACGATAGCAGCTATCATATTTATCTTCATTTTGTCATTTCCCTTCATTTAATACAGACCACTGTAAACAATACTTATCAGAAGTCATACTATTTCAGACGGAACCGCCTCTTATAAAATGGCCGTTTGCTCCGCCTTCTTTTTCTTCGAGACGGATCCGGGAAATCTCCATATCCTTATCCACTGCCTTGCACATATCATAAATCGTCAAAAGAGCCACGCTGACCCCCGTAAGTGCCTCCATCTCCGCTCCGGTCCTTCCGTGAAGCTTAACGCTGCATTCACATTTTATGCTATGCTCCTTTGGCATTATACAAAACTCTACCGCTGTTCCTGTCAAAAGCAGTGAATGGCAAAGCGGGATAAGCTCAGGGGTCTTCTTCGTAGCCATGATGCCGGCTATCCTGGCTGCGGCCAGAACATCCCCTTTTGCCGATCTTACGGTATTCCCGTCCCAAATCTGCTTAAATGCCTCCCCGGACATGCTGATAAGCCCGCTTGCCCTTGCGGTCCTTAATGTCACTTCCTTCTCCGCTATATCCACCATAACGGCGTTTCCGTTTTCATCGATATGTGTAAGCCCGCTCATGTTTTTTATTCCCCCGTCATGCTTTTCCAAAACCACAGTTCGGGAACCTGCAGGGAGTACAGCCAAGACACATCCCCCCTTCTCCGTATGCGGTAAGATCCGGCGCTTCGAGCCTCTCCCCGGCAAGTATTCTGGGAAGGATCAGATCAAAGACCGTCCTCTTTGCATACATCACACAGCCGGGTAATCCCATTATCGGGATCGTTCTTTCACGATGCTTAAGATAAGCCAATAAGAACATCGCCCCCGGGAGCACCGGAGCCCCATAAGAAACTATCTTTGCTCCGGTTCCTTTGACCGCCCCCGGAGTCCTGTCATCCGGATCCACGCTCATACCTCCGCTGACAAGGATCATCTCTGCTCCGTTATCTGCGACCGACAATATCTTTTCCCTGATCATGTCCTGATCATCATGTATGATGATCTCCTCCGAGGGCTCGATCCCGTATTCGGCAAGCTTTTCCCTGAGCACCGGGCCGAATGCGTCTTTGATCCTTCCCGATGCCACTTCGCTTCCGGTGATTATCATTGCAGTTTTGGGCTTCCTGAAAGGCCTGATCGAAAGCAGAGGCGTTTCCCCCGCTGCCATCTTTGCCTTACGCATCTTTTCTTCCTCTATGACAAGCGGGATGATCCTCGTTGCAGCGATACGATCGCCTTCCTTAACCGGAAAATTCCCATGAACCGTTGCTATCATCATTTCTCCCAGAGAATTCACCGTTTTCAGACGATCGGAATCGACTTTCAGTAATCCGGCCGTCGCGGCGCTAATGGTTATCTTACCCTCAGCGGGCTCTGAAGCATACATCTCTTCTCTGTCCCCAATACAGATCTCCCTGAGAATATCCGCCGCCTCATCTTCATGAAGCATTCCCGGCTGATCCTCCCAGACATATAGGTTCTCTTTCCCGACGGAGAGCAGAACCGCTATATCCTCCTGTGCGACGATATGACCTTTTTTAAATACCGGACCCTTTTCCACCCCGGGGATTATCCTTGTGATATCGTGACATAATATATGCCCTACCGCGTTTTCTGTTTTGACAAGCTTCATCTTTACTCCGCTCCCATCCCGTTACCGTATTCACGGATCCGTATCCCGAAAACCGAAAAACTCCTTTATACATAAAAAGATCCCCCTGCTGTCATCCAGTCCGTATACCGGACACATCACATCCCGGGGGGAAATACAGTCGGTTGCTATACAGATCAAGGTCTCCGCGTCACATTCGCTTTTGTCGCGGATCGCTTTTCTCACGACTTCTATCTTAGGGTAGGCTGACCGCTTCAGACCTTCTATTATGAGCACATCCGGAGGATCATTCATTTTTCCCATACGATCCACCAGCTCTTCCGGACAGATCCTTTCCGAGAAATACTCCGTATGTCTTGAGTCGGAATAAACCGCAGTACAAACCGCTCCGCCCTCGGAATATCTGAAGGTATCGCTGCCCGGTGCATCAGCATAGACATCATGTCCGTCGTGCTTTATAACTCCAACCGACTGTCCGTCTTTAATAAACTCATTTATAAGCCGGACGATCAGTCCGGTCTTACCGCTGTTGCTGTATCCGCTCACACAGAACACCTGCGGTTTCCGGATCTCATTATAATCCTCTCTGGTATTTATATTCCTGACCGTCTTCTTTTCGAAGCGCGTATACTCAAGAGAGATATACTTGGTCCTTACACGGGCAAAGATCTCCCGCAGCCTGTATCTGCCCTCGCTGATAAGCTCCTCTATGACCGGAAGCACATTTTTGGAATATACTGCACAAAGAGGCTGTATATGATCCTCATCCGCGATCACATAGCAGTCATAATCAGAGCTTATATACCCGGATATATATTCCACAAGTTCTTTTTTTATGAATGGCATATCCGCTGCGCAGATAAAAGCATACTCTTCCCGCGCCGCAGTCAGAACCTGGCGTATCCCCTCCATAGGGCCGATCCTCCGATGGTCGTCATAAACCACCGGATACCCTAACCCTTCATAAGCGCCCTTTTGGCATGCAGAGATCATGATCTCCGAAAAACCGGACAGTTCCTTTGAGATCTTCTCTATGATGCGCTCGCTGCCTATCCTCAGGAGCGCTTTATCCTGCCCCATTCTGGAGCTTTCTCCTCCGGCAAGTATGCCTACAGAGACGGGTATCGGATTTCCTCTCAACGCTTCTCTGCTTTTTATCGCATTCTCCATATCTTAACGGTATCTCCGGGAGACACGGTCTCTCCCTCGGGTATATCCAGATAACAGTTACACCGGTCCATGTTTCCGAAGACTGAGGACATATGCTTCAGGACCGGAAGATACACATTTCCACCCTCTTCTCTTGCCCTTACAAATCGACGTCTTCGACTTTGTTTTTTATAAGGATCTGCCATCACCGCTTCCGAGGCCTCGCTTAAATAATACGGGCTCCCCATAAGTCCGGCGATCATTGTCCAGAAATACAGATCAAAATTAACCATGGCCGCATAAGGATTTCCGGAAAGGCTCAATATCAGTTTCCCCTCCAGTTCACTGACCGTTGTGGGGGTGCCCGGCTGTATATTTATCCCCGAAAACAGCTTTTTGGCGCCCAATGTGTCAAGAACTTCCGGTATCAGGTCTTTTTTTCCGACCGAAACCCCGCCTGTCGTGATCACTATATCCGACCTCTCCGCCGCTTCACTGATACAAGAGCAGAGCAAAGCTTTATCATCAGGATAATTTCCGGCATGCTTTACCCTCAGCTTTTCCTGTCTTATCGAAGCAATGAGCATATACCGGATGCTGTTATAGATCCTGCCGGGATGAAGCGTCTCTCCAACATCCGTGAGCTCGCTTCCGGTAGAAATGACTGATATCTCGGCCGGGCGTCTTACGATCACTTCAGGCATCCCGAGCGACGCAAAAAGACCGGCCTCCACTCTCCCTATATGCCTTCCCGCAGGAATTACCACCTCTCCTTTTTTTATCTCCTCACCTTCCGGACAGTAATTATCATAAGCCCGGACAGGTGTATAGATCCTGACCTCTTTTTCTCCGTAGTCGGTATCCTCCTGCCTGACTACAGCATCATAACCATCCGGTATCATGGCTCCGGTCATAACCCTGACCGCACTGTTTAAGGTGTTGGGAAAATGCTTACTGTCTCCTGCAAGGATCTCTCCCGCCACCTTCAGACATACGGGTCGATCACTTTTTGCCCCTGACAGCTCATCAGAGTGAACCGCATAGCCATCCATGGCAGATCGCGCAAATGCCGGAACCGGCATTTCCGCGATCGTATCAGTTGCGGTAATATGACCGGCAGCATCTTCTACCGGGATACTCAACGTATCTTTTATCGGCTTCGCTTCATCCCTTATAATACTGAGGGCTTCCTCGATCTCCATACATGTCACCCCGTCCGGTATTCCGGCAGCCTGAACTAAAGCATCAGAGCTTGCCGATCTGTACGGCGCATACCTTATACTCAGGGATCCTCGCAAATTCATCAAGCGCCGCATTTGTAAGGTTATTTACCGGAGAATCGGGGAAATGAAACGGCATCCAGGTTTCTCCTTCAGAAACCTTCCTTCCGACCCTCGCCTTAGCGGTGATCGAACCCCGACGGCTCCTTACTTCAATCTTTTCACCGTTAGCTATCCCCATTCTGTCAGCATCCTTATAATTGACCTCTATAAACCCTTCCCCTGCGATATCCACAAGTCCGGGGGTTCTGGCTGTCATAGCTGCAGCATTGTAATGATAGAGGATCCGGCCGGTCATCAGTACAAAAGGATACTCTTCATCCGGCAGCTCCTGAGATTCTTTGTATTCAGCCGGATACAGATATGCTTTTCCGCGTGCGGGATGTCCCACATGCATGATGGGTGTTCCCGGATGATCCTTATCGGGACACGGCCACTGTAAACTCTCTCCCGCATCAAGTCTAGCATGTGAAATCCCGTGGAAGCTGGGCGTCACCGACGCAATCTCATCCATGATCTCCGAAGCGCTGAGCTTAGGCTGATCATATCCCATTGCATTCATGAGATCGATCAGAATATCGGTATCCGGACGCATATCACCTTTAAGTGTCACTGCTTTTCGGATCCTCTGCACGCGCCGCTCTGTATTGCTGAAAGTCCCCTCCTTCTCCGCATAGCTGATCCCGGGAAGGACCACGTCGGCATATTCAGCGGTCTTCGTCAGGAACAAATCCTGTACTACAAAAAACTCAAGGCTTTCCAGAGCTTTTATTATATGATGTGTATCCGGATCGGAGACCACAGGATCCTCTCCGCAGATATACAGTCCCTTTATCTTCCCTTCTATAGCTGCCGGAAAAACCTCCGTAGCCTTCAGTCCCGGTTTCGGATTAAGCGGTACACCCCAGGCCTTTTCGAATTTAAGCCGCACTTCCTCGTTGTCAACCTTCTGATAGCCGGGGTAATCGGTCGGCTGAGCTCCCATATCACAGGCACCCTGCACATTGTTCTGTCCTCTCAGAGGATTAACGCCGCATCCGCTACGTCCGATCTTGCCACAGAGTACAGCCATATTGGACATGCTCATAACGCCTTCCGTACCGGTCGAATGCTCTGTAACTCCAAGGCAATAGATTATAGGAGCCTTTTTTGCCGTAGCATACATGCGGGCCGCCTCAATAAGTCTCTCCGGATCTATGTGACATATCTTTCCCACTCTTTCGGGATCATACTTCTCGACCACCGCCTTAAGCTCCTCAAAGCCCTCGGCATGATCCCGGATATAATCATGATCTATCAGATCCTCCTTGATCATGACATGCATCATCCCGTTTGCAAATGCTACATTGGTCCCGGGTCTTATCTTCAGATGGATATCGGCTTCTTTCGTAAGACCTATATCCCTTGGATCCACCACTATGAGTCTTGTCCCGTTCTTTACTGCCTTACGTATCTGCATACCCACGACAGGATGCGCTTCTTCAGGATTGGATCCTACGAGCATTATACAGTCAACATCATGCGTAATATCATGTATCGGATTGGTCATGGCACCCGATCCAAGCGTTTTAGCCAGTCCGGTCACGGATGCCGAATGGCAGACTCTGGCGCAGTTATCCGTATTATTTGTTCCAAAGCAGGTCCTGACCATCTTCTGGACCATATATATATCTTCGTTCGCAGACCTGGAACAGGCAAATCCCGCAAGCGATTCGCTGCCGTGTTTTTCCTTTATCTCCATAAAACGGCTTGCGGTATATGAAATAGCCTCCTCCCAGGATACCTCCCTGAATTTACCGGTACTTCGATCCTTTATGAGAGGCTTTTTTAATCTGTCCGCGGAATGTACAAATTCAAAGCTTCCCGATCTGCCCTTAACACAGAGTCTGTTATGGTTGGATGGTCCATAGAACGGCTCTACATTTACGATCTCATTATCCTTTACCACCAGATAGAATTGACACCCGGTCGCACAGTGAGGACAGGTCGTAAGTACTTTTTTAACCTCCCAGTCCCTGTACTTCCTTTCCGTTTTAAGAGTCAAAGCCCCTGTCGGACATACGCTCGCACAGTTGCCGCAGGATTCACAGCCTGTCGACTTGAAATCCTTACCAAACGGCGCATCCACTATATGGAATACCCCGAGCCTCTCACTCTTCATGGTATCATTACATGCTATCTGGTGACATACATTTATACAGCGCTGGCAGTGAATGCACTTGCTGGGATCGTAGCTTATAAATGGATTATCTTCCAGGATCGGAAGCTTACTGTCTATCTTAGCCCGTGAGCCTATGTGTTTTGCATGCTGTACATCATACTTATTGCACATATCCTGAAGTTCACAGGATCCGTTCGAAGGGCAGCTCATACAATCAAGATTATGATTGGAAAGGATCAGCTCCAGCATATCCTTACGATATTTACCTAGACGTTCCGATTCGGTCGTTATCACCATCCCGTCCCTTGCCTTGGTCCGGCAGGCTGCCAGCATCCGCTCATATCCTTCGCATTCCACCATGCACATCCTGCATGAACCTATGTCGCTCACACCTTCCATAAAACAGAGCGTAGGAATATCCACCTTGTTTGCTCTTGCAATATCAAGGATGGTCGCTCCTTCTTGGGCCTCGTATTTCTTTCCGTTCATGGTAACAGATATCATAACCCTCTGCCTCCTTCCATGGCGCCGCAGCCGTAGTGGTCGCAGCGAAGACATCTTCCCGATTCCCGCATAGCCTCCTCGTAAGTCATCGGCATCTCGACAAACTCAAAATCAAGTCTCCTCTCAAACGGATCCCTTTCTTCTATCTCGGCTCTTGCCGTAGGTATGCACGGATTAGGTAAAGCCTGTGGGATTTCAGTCTCCAGATGGACTTTATGATGGTATCCCAGATATTCATCTATATTGTATGCCGCTACCTGTCCGGCCGCTATCGCGTTTATCGCGGTAGACGGTCCTGTTACGCAGTCCCCGCCGGA
>JAILQK010000026.1 GCA_024699045.1 Lachnospiraceae bacterium
TATACGATAAGGTGGCTGGGACCGTCCAACACTGCAAGATAAATATCATTTCCCTTCACTTTCTTGTCGGTTTTGATGATGCTGTACAGTTTATCGGGCTCCTCAACCTTTACTTCTTCCGTAAGGAATGAGTCCTTGATCAGCTTTTTGATCTCGAGATAGTATTCCTCTAATATAAGCCCCTCTTTATATGCTATGTAATTTACGACATCCATGCCCCAGATGACACCCTGTCCGTGCGGGATCTCATTGTGCGTATAGGCTTCAAGAGCGTGTCCGAAGGTATGGCCGTAGTTCAGCACCCTCCTTAGATCATGCTCGAATTCATCCTCTTCGATGATGACTTTCTTTACGAAGAGGCCTTTATGTATGTATTCTCCGATGCGTTCGCAGGGGATGTACTGCTTTTCTTTTTTCAGTTCCTCAAAGAAGGCTGCATCGGATGTCAGCGAGAACTTGAGTATCTCTCCCCATCCGTTTAGATAATCTCCGTGGGTGAGACTGTCGATGAAGCATGTGTCTATAAAGATCTTCTTGGGCGGATAAAAGACTCCTATCTGGTTTTTGAAGGAATTAAAATTTATGCCGCATTTTCCGCCTATGCAGGAATCGCTCATGGATAGCAGCGTCGTGGGGAAGAAGTACCATTCGACATTTCTCAGGTAGAGATTTGCGGCAATAGTAGTGACATCCTGGGTTATCCCGCCTCCGAAGCAGACTACCTTCCAGTTTTTGCGCAGTCCTAACTTCTGCCAGGACTCCATGATATCCATGACGGTGTCCATATTCTTTTTGGACTCTACTGCTTCCATCAGATATATCTTTCCTGGATCTAACTCCGCAAACTTTGCCTTATACAGTTCATACACGTTTTTGTCGATCACGTATGCTGTAGTCTCCGCGAATGTCCGTAATGTCTCGGTGAAGTCCTCAGTGAACTCTACCGAGTAATCATACAAGCTTGAGCTGATATTTATCTTGTCCATTGTTCTCTCCTTATCCTTATTGTT
Source organism: Lachnospiraceae bacterium (assembly GCA_024699045.1). Taxonomy (GTDB): domain Bacteria; phylum Bacillota; class Clostridia; order Lachnospirales; family Lachnospiraceae; genus NK4A144. The sequence goes on from JAILQK010000026.1 coordinate 1,011, forward strand.
GGCTTTTCTTTCTTATCCCTATTGTTATCTTTATTTCGTTATCCTTATCGTCGTCCGGCTCTGTTTATCTGCACAGAAATCCACCGTCTACGCTGATGAGCTGACCTGTGATGCTCTTGTTGTGATCCGAGCATAAAAAGGCGATAAGGTCTGCGATCTCCTGCTCCTCCTGGAAACGTCCGGTGGGGATGTTAGCGCTGATCTCTTTTATATCGTCCTGCGACAGGTTTTTCTTTGTCATGTCCGTCATGACATAGCCCGGCGCCACTGCATTCACCATTGTACCATATGGTGCAAGTTCAAGCGCAAGCGTTTTCATCAGTCCTGTAAGTGCATTCTTTGACGATGTGTAGGGTATGCGCTGTTCTCTTGTAACGGTAGCATAAAGTGACGATACAAACACTATCTTGCCGCATCCATTCTCTTTCATTCCCTTCGCAAAAGCTGTACACAGCTTTACAGCCGAGAAAAAATTGACCTGAAATACGGTGTTTATCACATCATCCGTTACTTCCTCGATGGATGCGAGTTTGTTCATTCCGGCGCAGTGGACGAATATATCGGGAACGATCTCTTCATGCCCTTTTATATATCTCTCTACGCTTTCCGGCTCGGACAGATCCATCTCGTCTCTTCCCGGTGCTATAACCTTTGCTCCCATAGTTTTGAATGTTTCGCAGATGGTTTTTCCGATCCCCCGGCTGCCACCCGTCACAAATACACATTTATCCTGAAATCCAATATCCATCTATATCCTCTCCTCCAGCGCGGTCACGCTATGATTCCTTTATCTGCCTACATCCTCTTTCTCGTCCGGCTCTTCATGATCTTCACCGCTACTATTGATTTGATTCTTTTATATTTCTACATCTTCTTTCTCGTCCGGCTCTTCATGATCTTTAACGCTACTATCGATTTGATTCCTTATATTTGCCTATATCCTCTCCTCCAGCGGGATTATCATGATCTTCTCAAGCTCTTCTCTTGGAAGGAATGGCGCCATGTCTTCCATCGGCGGCGAGACGATCGTCCCGTCCTCCAGTTTTTTCGCGGTCGGCTTGGGTTCAAAGACCTGGTCGATATCCACGAAGACCTCGCATAAGCCGCAGCCCTCTTTTGCCATAAACTCCTTTAACTTCCCGGGCAGTTCTTCGTTCGAGTTTATCTGCGTATATGGTATGTCATATGCAGCTGCGATCCTCTCCATCTTAGGGAATCCAAGATCCTTTGTCTCCGGGCCTACTCCTACGTTGGAAAGCTCCTTGAAGAGATTGTTCTGCGTGAGTCGCATCGAGTGATATCCGCCGTTGTTGATGACAAATATCTTTATGGGAAGCTTATGGAATACAAGCGTTTCCAGCTCTTGCAGGTTCATCTGTATGCTTCCGTCTCCGGTGATGCAGAGTGTCTCGTGCATCCCCGATGCGAAGCATGCGCCGATCGCCGAGGGCAGACAGTATCCCATGCTCGCACAGCCGGAATTCAGTATGAAGCGTTGTCCTTTCTTTATCTGAAATGCGCTTGCTCCTACCACGCATGCTGAGCCGTTGCCTGAAGTTACAGGCGTGTTTTCCGGTACTATCTTAGAAAGTTCGTTTATGAAAGCGTATGGGTTTGTATTCCCTTTGGATGCATAGTGCTTGTCCTGCACTATCGGGTAGTCCTTTTTCCAGGTGTTGCAGATCTCAAACCACTTGTCTTTTCTCTCTAACGGTGTCTTGACGTATCTGTCCATAGCCTCCAGGAATTCCTTGACATCCGCCCTTACGGGGAGCTCGACATGGACTCTTGATTTGGTCACTTCCAGCGGATCGGGATATACCATCACGACAAAGGCTGCTCTCGCCCATGCTTCGGGGGTATAGCTGAGCTGGCGTATCCCAAGCCTCGAACCTATGACAAGGACGAAATCACTGTTCTGTACTGCCCAGTTACCATAGCGGTTTCCTACATCGCCGGCGCGCCCGGCATAGAGAGGATCCGTGTCCTCAAGCAGGTCAAAGCAGTCGAAGCTTGTAACTACAGGGACGTTGAGCTTTTTTATCACGCTGTTGAAGACGTCAAATGCTCCTGCGGTCCTGATCTCTGCGCTTGAGTAGATCACAGGCCTTTCGGATTGTTTTATCTTGTCTATGATAAGTTCAAGCACGCCTTGTGAGACCGGGCGGGGATTGCCGTTGGAGTCCTCGGACTCGTCATAGAGATCCAGATCGTTTTCATCTATTTGCGCTGCCTGGACGTTTTGGGGGATATCAAGCCATACAGGACCGGGTCTGCCGGTTGTGGCCAGATAGATAGCTTTGTCTATGTAATATCTTATCATGCGGGGATTTTTGACCATGACTGCGTATTTGGTCATCGTGGAGGCCGTCTTTACGATGTCGAATTCCTGATCTCCGTATATGCGCATATCTGAATTTGTGCTTGATGTGGTCATGGTATATTTGACCTGTCCTGATATGACTAACATGGGGATGCTGTCAAGCCATGCTCCTAATACACCTGTCAGTGTATTAGTGCCTCCCGGGCCTGTCGTGCAGCATACAAGGGGCAATTCATTGCTCTGTCTGTAGTATCCTTCCGCTGCGATAGCTGCTCCCTGCTCATGTTGCATATAGATATTATTAAGCCCCTCCTGGTGTCCGAAGGAGGAATTAAGGTGCATGGCGCCTCCGCCCGGCACCGTGAAATTGTACCTGATGCCCTTTTCAACCAGGTACTTCGCTACAAAATCCGACAATTTCATCATAAAGCCAAACCTCTGTTTCCTGAATTATTAGTGAGTCGTGTACTTCGTTACTTATGATATACCCCAAACGACCTCAAGTCCACCTAAGATAAGTGCGGTTGATATTAGTACAGGTGATATACGTACAGGTGATATAAGTACAGGTGATATACATACAGTTGATATACGTACAGTTGATATACGTACAGTTGATATATCCCGGATGGCCTCGAGTCTAACTGATATTAGTGTGTCCGATATACCCCGGACGGCAGGCGGCCTCAAGTCCGCCTAATATTAGTACAGGTGATATATCCCCGACGACAGGCGGCCTCAAGTCCGACTGATATTATTACATCCGGGCTGACCGCGTAAGAATTGATCTAAAACCCCTCTTTTCACCCCTTTTAGGTCATTGTAACCGCTCCGGCTTTTATTTAAACCGCTCCGTTACTGCCCCGCCGCCGCCCCC
>JAILQK010000029.1 GCA_024699045.1 Lachnospiraceae bacterium
AGCCAGAAAAAGGGGAGGATCACTATGAGCACTCCCAGGACGAAGGCGATGACCGCCTCCTTCCATCTTTTTTTGTATAGGAGCAGTATGCCGAAGATTGCGGGGAAAAGCTTGAGCGCCGCGGCAAAGGCGAGGCCTGAAAGACCGATAAAGGTCTTTGCTTTTCCGGGAAGGATCTCCCTGTCACAAAAATATACATATATAAACAGCGAGGCGGAAGTCAGGATCTGGATGTTCATCCGCTCTATGGAGTTGAAGCTTACGCCCGACAGAAACAGCAGCGCAAGGATCAGAAGTTTTTTGTGCTCCTCCCTGCGTATGAATTTATATAATACGTAGAAAAGGAGCAGATAGCAGGCTATAAGGAAGATCACGGCGCCTACTATGGGAAGCTGGGCATATCTTGCCAGATAGCGTCCTTCTCCGGTCATCCCCTCCGAAAGATCATAAGGATAAAGCTTTGAGAAGGGATAAAGGAGCATATAGACGATGGGAGCGTAGTTTCTGTCCTCGGCAATCCCCCAGGCATAGGGCTTACGTCCGACGGTATAGTATACCGTGTTGAACCAGTCCATGAAAAAGTCTTTTTCGTCGATGAAGAGTATCCCTCTCTGCGAACCCGAAGGGTCTTTCATAAGTAGATACAGCCATACTCCGAAAAAAACAGCGAATAATATAATGAGCACGGCAAGCAGCCGGTCCGTTGTTTTCAGGTTTTTTGCGAATAACCGGTCTTTCATAGCCTTTATTTTGCTTTTATTATCCGGAGGTGTCAAGGGTTTAGTCGCGGAGTTGTCTTGAGGCTCGGAATTTGTGGTATACTATCCAACATGAGATCCGGTAAGGCAAAAAGTGTTGATATAGTTCTTTTAACGGCGGTCATTTTTTATGTAGCGTTTTCGTTCATAACAGACAATTCCCAGATGATACAGGAATGGGGATTTCTTTATGGATGGCCGTGGAAGCTGTATCTGGTATCTATTGCGATCATAAGGGCATTTGCGATCTTCAGTGTCATAAATGAAAAAGACCGGAAAAGGCAGATCCTTTTTGGGATCCTTGTCGTACTTGGGTTTATTGCCGGAGGGTATGCCTGGAATCTGATATTCCTCATGATAGCGATGGCAGACAGATCCATGAAGCTCTGGCTTACTACGGCCTTAGGAACGGGACTTACGATGTTCGGATATACGATCATCTGCTCGATCATGGGCTGGGTCAGCATGTATGGTCAGGACGGCAGATTCTTTGCTTTCGGGATGGTCAACCGGACAAATTTTGCTTTTGCGGTGCTGTTTTTTATCATCACGGTGAGTGTGATAAGACAGGGCCGGTTCAGGTATTATGAATATGTGATCCTCTATATCATAACCATAGCCACTTATTATCACGTGTATGCCAAAAATGCGGCGGCCTGCACTCTGCTCTTTATCACCATGTGTCTTTTCGGGCAGCTCTATGACTGTCTTCCTCTTCCGGCAAAAAAAGGGCTCGGAAGTTTTTTCTCTGCCCTGCAGAAATTCTTTTTTGATTATTCGTTCATACTTGCGGGGATCGTCTTCTGGACGGCGGTGCATTTCAGATGGGTTTTCAGGGAGATCCAGAAGACCTACGACGGGATCGGCTCTTTTGCCTACCGTCTGGATATGGGATATGAGATGCTGCAGAAGCCTGTCACGCTTTTCGGGCAGACCCTGCATGAATACGGGGGACTCGTTGACAAGGAGTATTTTGTGGTGGATGCTTTTTTTGCCAGGGTTCCGGTCACTTCGGGGATCATATATTTCATCGTGATCATGGCGATACTTACTTATTTTATGATAAAGGCGAGGCGCCTTAATGCAAGGACCATATATTTTGCTTTTATGGTAATGGCGCTTTTTTCCATAAGCGACACGAGTCATATAGATATTTCATATAATTTTCTGATCGCGCTGCCTTTTGCGACATGGGATATAGGGAGAGATGGATAAGAGGGGATCACTTACGGCATTTTTCATATTGCTCGCTGCCGGAGCGGGACTTTCCTTTTTGTATTGGGGGAATGCCGCAGAGGCTTCGGCGACCATCAATGAGTATGAGGCTGCGGGGCCGCTCGAGAGCGGGTTTGAACCTACGAGAGCCGATATGGATATGGGCGTCGAAGGCGCAGAGGATCTTTTTGCCGATCCCGAGGGAAACCTTAAGATAATAACCGACGCGGGAACTTACAGGCTGAGCGGAAAATATTCAAGACCGGTGATCATTGAGGCCGAAGACCAGGTGGTAAGACTTGTGCTGGACAATGCGGAGATAAGCACGAGTGACGGACCGGCCATATACATACGGTCGGCGGGTAAGGTGATCATCACAGTGGTTGAAGGGACGGAGAACCGGATCCTGGATTCCGCGTATTATTCGGATATAATCCCTAACGGAGCGATCTACTCCGAGAGCGATCTGACCATAAACGGGCTGGGACAGCTGTCCGTTACGGGCTACAGGAAGGACGCGATCCATACCGAGGGAGAGTTTAAGCTTATCGGGGGAGTGCTTTCTCTCAGGGCAAAGCGGTGCGGGATAAAGGCGAATGACGGGATGATGATCCGTCCGATAAAGCTTGACATCGAGTCTGAGGAATACGGCCTTTTAACCTCCAGAGCGGGGACGGCGCCCAAGGGGACGATCGAGATATCCGCCGGGGAGATATCGGTCGTGGCGGGAGATACGGCCGTTTATTCCGCAAAGGACATCATAATAAAAGAGTGCGTGGTCTATTTTAAGAGCGTAGTAGAGGATCTAAAGGCCGCCGGAGAGATCCATGTCGAGGAGGGGATACTGTGACAGCCATGATCGCTGCGGCAAAGGAGAAGACAACGTGACGGATATGATCGATGCAGTGTGGGAGGCGGCAGCGTGACAGCCTTCCGTCATGAGGATAAATACTTGATCGATGCGGCACAGGAGCGGATACTCAGGATGAGAGCGGAAGCATACTTTTTCCGGGATCCGCATGCCGGAGAGGACGGATGCTATGATATCTCAAGCCTTTATTTCGATGACCCGGATAATTCCTGTTTTCATGACAATGAGGACGGGATAGGAAACCGTGATAAGTACCGCATCAGAGTGTATAATGAGGATGACGGTCTGATACGGCTTGAAAAGAAAGAAAAACGAAAGAATCTGACACGCAAAGTCTCGTCCGTGATATCAAGGGAACAGGCGTTAAGTCTCATGCAGGGAGAACTTACGGAATCGGAACCCGGACAGGATGATACGGCGTCGCTTCTTTTTGAGGAGATGTGGACGAAGCTCATGCGGCCAAAGGTCATAGTTTCCTATAAGCGGGCATCCTTTATCTATCCCGCGGGAAACGTGAGGCTGACCTTTGATCAAATGGTCGAGTCATCGGGCGAGGTTCAGGCTTTTCTTAAGGGCGGTTACAGGAGCAGGCCTGTCCTGCCTGACGGGATGTGCATTATGGAGCTAAAGTGGGATGAGCTGCTGCCAAGGCATCTGATCGAGGGGCTCCAGCCCGAGAGCATGCACCTTACCAAGTTTTCAAAATACTATGCCTGCAGGAAATGGTCGATCATATAAAACATAATTCCCGATGAAAGGGAGAGCTTGTACTTAAGGGGCGATATGCACTGACAATATAACACTAACGGTTTCAATACATACCGGCAGGGGGATCAAATGGGAATCAAAGAGCTTATAAAAGATACTTTTATCGAAGGCTATGCGCTCAGTACGCTGTCACCGATGGCCATAATCGTGTGCATAGGATGTACATGCCTTTTGGGGATCTATATCTATATAGTCTACCGGCATATCACAAGGAACACGTTTTATGACAGGAATTTCAATATCTCTCTTATGGCGATCGCCGTCATAACCGCAGCAATAATCCTTACCATCCAGTCAAACATCATCGTTTCACTCGGTATGGTCGGAGCGCTGTCGATCGTGAGATTCCGTACCGCGATAAAGGATCCTTTGGATCTTATCTTCCTTTTCTGGTCGATAGGAGTGGGCATAATCTGCGGGGCGGGTTTCTCGCTGATCGCGATCATCATGTCGATAACTCTTACGATCATAATATATACGGTCATGAACATAAACGCCGGGAGCAATACGATAGTGCTGGTGGTCAATTCTTCAAGCTGGGAGAATGAGCAGGAGATCATGGAGATAGTCGAAAGGAACTGCAAATACAATCGTACAAGAGCTAAAAGCGTGACAAGGACCGGAATGAATCTTGCGGTTGAGGTCAGACTGGAGCAGGAGGAGAAGCTCATTCCGGAGCTTATGGCTCTGGACTCGGTGATCTCGGCTTCGCTTGTGGAACATGAGGGTGAGATAGTTGCCTGAAACGGGGATAAACTTATCGGGAGTCGGGATAACGGGAGCGGCCCTTTTGATCCTGGCGGCAGCGGTGATCCTCATGTCGGAGGTCATCACGATGACAATGATCGTGACATCCGCAAGGGAGAAGCTGAACGCAGGCCGTCTGATCATCATCGCGGCGATAACCTCTTTTATCAATTTCGCGGTCTTCCTGTTTCTGCAATTTCATGAATCCCTGAGCCTTGGACTTAGCGGGATGATCCTTAGGTTATTAAGGCTGGAATTTACCTACCAGAATGCCTATTCCTTTGTGATGATCTCGGGACTCTGCCTTATCGGCGGTTTTTTGCTCGGATTGCTTTTTGAGGTGGCCCTTTTCGGGAGGATCAATGGGATCCGCCTCGGTCAGGGCTGGGCATTGATGCTTGCCGTCATAATCTGGTCAACCGCATATTTTGCGGCGGAAAGAATGGAGGTTTATTCCGAGGAGAGTATAAATATAATATCTGCCGATCGCAATGTGAGGCATATAGAAAATGATGTCCCTGTCCTGTCCGATCAGGTGGTCATAGCCAATTCCGGGAAGCTGCTCTGCAGCATGGAGGATTTTTATCTGACGGATAATAAGGACCGGATGAGCCGGATGTCGCTCGGAAATACATATGCATCGGCGGGAGAGAGGATCACGCTGAGTGTAGATGACAGCTTTTCTCTAAGGGAGGGAGATCCGGTCTATCTCTATGATTCCAGGGGGAATCTGGTGAGCAGCTATCCGGATGAGGAAAATACCACTCCGGGGATGCCGGTGCTTTCATCGGCGAGCGGCTTTTATGCAGAGCCTTTTGAGCTGACGATCACTGCGGGCGAAAATGAGACGATCTATTATTCTCTGGACGGGAGTGATCCTGTGAAGCACGGAGTTCCTTATACGGAGCCTATACATGTATATGACAGGAGCGAGGAGGAGACGGTCTTCAGATCCTACCCGAGGACGCATTATGACTGGCAGTTTGAGACGGAGCAGGATACGTCTCCGGTCGACAGATGCTTTGTCGTAAAGGCGGCAGCGGTAGATAAGGCCGGAAGGATAAGCGATACCGTTACCGGATCTTATTTCATCAATAAGGATCAATACGCAGGAAAGGTGATCTCGCTTACCGCAGATCCCGAGGACCTTTTCGGAGAATACGGGATATGCGTAACGGGGAAAGCATATGATGAATGGGCGCTTTCCGGGGAGATAAGCAATGCGCCGAAGCCAAATTTTGAAAAAAGAGGAAGAGAATGGGAGATCCCCGGGATCATTGAATTATTTGACGGCAACGCCTATGTGATGACAGACCGGTCCGGACTTCGGGTCGCGGGCGGTTCATCCCGGAGTGACCCGATAAAGAGATTTTCGGCGTATGCCCGACCGGAGCTTGGGGGTTCTGATTATTTTTCGATCGATTTTTTTGAGGACAACAGTGATGTCCACGCGATAGTACTGAGACCCAGCTCAGTCAATGCAGTGTTCCCGCTGCTTACTTCCGACAGGGATGTGCTCGGCATGAGGAGCTTTCCCGTCACGGTCTTTCTTAACGGAGAGTACTGGTACGATACCTATCTGGGAGAGAAGTACACCGCGGAGTATTTTAATACCTATTTTGATATCTCT
>JAILQK010000039.1 GCA_024699045.1 Lachnospiraceae bacterium
TCTTCGGGCCACGAAGCCTTGTATACGACCGCAGCAGGAAGCTTCTTAGATACTCCACCTTCTATAAGCCTTGAGGACAGCTTTTCGGTCAGGGCAGATGAAAGATAGACCGCTACCGATGCCCCGCTCTTCACAAAGACCTCTATGTCCTCTGTCTCGGGCACCTCTGTCCTCCCTGACATTCGTGTGATCACAAAGCTCTGGGTCACCCCCGGAAGGGTAAATTCCATCCCAAGACTTGCCGCTGCCGCCATCGCAGCCGTAACTCCGGGTGTAATATCAAAATCGATACCAAGTTTACATAATTCATCGATCAGTTCTCTCTCGGCTCCGTAGATCGAGGGATCTCCGGAATTAAGCCTCACCACATCAAAGCCCCGATCTGCCGCAGACCTGATCAGCTCTGTCATCTCCTCGAGAGTGAGTTTCGAACTGTCGTATAGTGTAACATTTTTTTTACAATTGTTCAGCAGTTCCTTATTCACGACCGAACCGGCATATATCACCGCATCGGCCTCTTCAAGAAGTCTGAGTCCTCTGACCGTGATAAGATCCAAAGCCCCGCTCCCTGCTCCCACTATATGAACCATTATTATGCCGTCCTTATTTACGTTAAACGATAGATGGATCGGATAAGACCATGCGTTTGAGTTATGTAACCTCGTGCGCTCCTTCTATCTTATCCAGCATCTTTCTCATATTATCGGTTTCACTCACAAGTGCAAGCTCGCCACAATATATTGTGGATGCAGTCTCTATCCGGCCCGATACCCTCAGATCCATGTGCTGTTTGATCCTCGACACTATAGTTGACATAATTCTGTCAAGGACAGGAGCCTCAGGATGTTTTTTATCATATTTTCCGATCGCAAGGAACGCCTCGGTGGTCGATACGGAATCCAGGATCTCAACCAGGACGCTTTCGGGCAATCCCGCCCTTATCCCTGCGGCGGCTATCGTCTCCATCCGGGCATCAGCCTCACGGCTGTGGGTGTTCATCACCCCGGAAGCCACCTTTACCAGCTTTCCGGCATGTCCTGCAAGTATCAGCTCCTTAAAGCCCAGATCCACGCACATATCCAGGGTAACTCCTATGAAGTTCGAGCATTTGACTGCACGTTCAAGATCGTATCCATAGTATTCCCTTATGAATTCTCGTCCGTAATTCCCCGGAGAGATAACGATCCCCCTCTCCCCGCGGACTCTGTGCTGCTTTAACTCCAGATAAATGGTATCCCTTACCGCCTTCTCGCTCATCGGCTCAACGATCCCGGTCGTTCCGATAATGGAGATCCCCCCTTCTATCCCGAGTCTGGGATTGAAAGTCTTCTTTGCGATCTCCTCACCTCCCGGGGCGGATATAGTTATGTCAACCCCTCCGTCGAAGCCCTTCTCATCAAGGACTCCTCTTACCGCCTGTTCTATCATGGTCCTTGGGACCGAGTTTATGGCTGCATCCCCCACAGGACGGTCAAGTCCGGGCTTCGTCACCCTTCCTATGCCCTCTCCGCCCCGGATCGTGACCTTATCATGCTCTCCATATCGCGCCTGAGCATATATGAGCAGTCCCGAGGTAACATCAGGGTCGTCTCCCCCATCCTTACGTACTGCGCAGCTCGCCGAGCCGTCTGCGATCAAGGCATCGCAGATCTCAGCCTCGAACTTATCTCCTCTCGGCACAGTCATTTCTATTTTGGAGATCTTCTGCCCGGTAAGCAGCATGATCACCGCAGCTTTAGATGCCGCGGCGGCACAGCTTCCGGTCGTAAATCCTTCCTTTAGCTTTCTGCTATTCACCTTAACTTCCCCACAATCCCGCTCCTGCGGTCTACCAGGTGCCCTCCCTGCAAAACAAAGCTCCTGAAATAAAGCACTCGCCGCTTTACTTCAGGAGCCGGGATCTGCGATGTCACACAGCGCTCTTATCTGAGTGCTTCTATAGTCTTAAGCACTGTCGGAATATAATCCACACACTTTTGAGTGAAAGCAGTTCTGGTGTTTTCGGACCGATTAAGCTCTTCCGCAATACTCATCAGCTCTTTCAGGTCCTGCTTTGATTTGACCAGCTCGTGATACGCATCGACGATCTTATCGATCTCACTCTGCGACAATACACGTCTGGAATTCTCCGCTCCGATCATCCTGCCTGCATCAAGAGCATTCTGTATGTCTTCCTGTTCCTGTACTGATATCATATCGCTCATAATAAAGCCTCCGCTCATCTATAATGTTCTTTTCAGATTATACCATAAAAACCTTTAAGTTCCTATTATACCCTTGCTTCCTTAAGCCACGCCGCATATCCGGTAGGCACCGATGTATACTGCAGAAGATATCCACCATCGGTCTTGTCCGTGATCTTACAGAAAAGCTTGCCGCCGGCATTGATCTGTATGTTGTCAAAGATCTGAAAATCATAGCTGGTCTCAAGGACAGCGCTGTCATGTGCGACTGCGGTTATACCGCCGTATATGGCCTTCTCCACTCCGTGCTTGCCCTCGATAAGGTACATACATACCGGTATCGGACGTTCAAGATGCTGAGGCACATTATCGGTCAGCTTAACATGGATATTGTAAGGAGCCCCCATGCCTGTCACATGAGAAAGGAGCAACTCTCCATTCGCCCCTTTAGGGTATACGGTCATCTCTCTGGCGATATCGATATCGGTCGTTATTTGTTCTCTCGTGGTGGGAGAGATCAATACCTGACCGCCTACCGTATAGCTTTCGATACGGCCGCACAGATTGACATGACTTCCGACGACCCCGTATTTCGTACGTTTCTCGGAGCCTATATTGCCCACAATGACCTCTCCGGTATTTACGCCTATGCCCATCTCCAGCTCCGGGTAACCATGCTCTGCATTCCACTTGTTTATCTCGAGCATCCTGGCTTCCATGCCCAAAGCCGAGGCGAGAGCACAGTTTGCATGATCGGGCACGTTATCCGGCGCTCCGAATATGGCAAGGATCCCATCCCCGATGAACTCAATGATCGTGCCCTTATTTTCCTGTATTACAGCTGTCATCTCTCCCAGATAATGATTGAGCATGGATATAAGATCGACCGCATCCATCCGCTCACTCATCGCCGTAAAGCCCCTTAGATCGCTCATCAGTATGGTAAGCTGCTGTTTCTTACCTCCTAGCCTTAATCCGTCCGGAGTATCAAGCAGATGTTTAACGATATCATCCGACAAAAATCGTCCGAATGTCTCGCTTATGAGCTTATTTCTGATCTCAAGCTGGCTGTTGAGCTTCCTGATCTCCTCCATGGACTTTACCACATCCCGAAGCTCCATGATCTCACTAAGATCGCTGAAGACCAGTATGACTCCCAGGCTCTCCTGTTCATCCACCATATATGACGAAAGAACCCTGAGATGGTACATTTTATCGTCTCTGTAGTAAGGGACTACCGACTGATGGACCTTATCGCGTTCATATATCGAATCCAGCACAGTCTGAACAAAATCATCATTGTTTGAATCCTCGATGAATAGAGAAGCGAAGCGCTTGTCAAGCATTTCCTCCTGAGTAAATCCAAGTATATCAAGCGCTGCCGGGTTGGCATATTTAATATTTCCGTCAAACCCCATGACCAGGATACCTTCGGTCATGTTCATGACTATCTTATCCCGGACGAATTTATGCGAGTTGGCCATAATTATCCTCTTTTTCTTGTTTTTTAGCTTACTCCAAAATAGCCGTGTTCTTTCAGAAAAGAGATAGACGCCTTAACACTTTCGATATTTCCTACTTCCAGCGTCATCGGAGTGTTTTTGCCCAGTCCGCGCCAGAGCCTGTCTGCCTCTTCCCAGTCTATGGTTCCCTTCCCCAGAGTAAGATGATCATCATATGTGCCGTTATTATCCGAAAGATGCAGATAACCTATCTTGTCTCCCAGTTCCTCGAACCAGCCGGCTATCCCTACATGGGAATAATTCGCATGTCCCAGGTCGAGGCAGACTCCGATTCGTTCGTCCTTTATGGTCTCAAACAGTGTTTTTATCGGATCGGGGTCGATATCCGGGCTGTTTTCGATAAAGATATTCAGTCCGAATTCCTCGGCTATCTCATCATAGAAATCAGCGCTCAATGCCGCCCAACCCTCCAGATAAGGACCTCTCAGAAAAGGAAAACAGCTGGAATGAAACACGATGTTTTCAGCCCCTACCTCAAGAGCGGCTCTGCAGCTTTCTTTGCATCTTTCACGGGACAGATTCCTGAATTTACTGTCTCCGCTGGCGGGATTTATATCAATAAAAACTCCGTGAAGTGATCTTGCGCGGCCGCTTGCCTTGTACCACTCAGTACAAGTCTTAAAAAGCCCGCTCTCATTGAGAGCGGGCGGTGCGGATAATTCCAATACTTCGAATCCAAGCCCTTCGCTTTCCGCTAACGCACCCCACTTATCTCGTGAAGTGTGTACCGGCTGGATCTGCAAGAGACTTCCGGAACCTCCTGCTTTTATATCAGTCATAAATATCAGCCTTGAATGATTCAGCTCTTTTCTTCAGCTCCTCACTGACAGAACCGCTGTTCTCGGACTCTGATACTTCATAGATCAGCTTACAGGCCTTCATGTACTCTTTTGTGAGCTTCCTGAGTCTGTATGACAGATGCGCAAGGATCATATCAACCTTGGGCGGATTGTTTTCAAAAAGATCCCGAAGATCTGTCGGATAGATGGTCTCGATGGTTGCATCATCACTGATGACTACAGCCGTAGCGCTTCTCTTGTCATTGTCTACCATTCCCATCTCACCGAAGAACTGGTTGGTTTCAAGCTCCGAAAGCTTCTTCTCATCAGGAGTGCCATAATCCTTAAATATGCCGATCTTGCCGAAATGTATGTCATACATGCAGTTTCCGGTCTCTCCCTCTTTGAAGATAACGGTTCCCTTCGGGAAAGATTCAACCGTCTTGACATAGCCTTCTGAATGAGCGACCTTATCGATCTTATGCATTGTCTCAACGCTTGTTATATCTTCGATGTTCTTATTGGCTTTATAGAAATTGGCAAACTTCTTGATCTTTTCTCCAAGAGTCTCGCTGCGCTTTTCTTCCTCACCGAGATGAAGATCCTTTATCGTGTTGGTGACATCTGTATAATCACTGGTAAGTTCACGGACTCTCGCGCTGAGGTGCTTCATGATATCCATTATCTTATTGGGCTGAGCCTTGAAATAAAGATTCAGTTCACCTGCGGAGATCTCCATCACCTTTACATCACCCTGAGCTACGGTTGTAGCGCTTCTGGGATAAGCCTCGATGACAGCCATCTCTCCGAAATACTGATCTTTCCTGAGCTCGGTAAGCTTATGCTCATCGCTCTCGCCGTAATTGACGTAAACACCGACCGTACCATCAAGTATCTGGTATAGAGTGTCTCCGGTCTCCTTCTCCTTAAAAATGATCTCTCCATTTTTAAATTGTTTCTCAGTCATTATAAACCCCACCTTTCGTCTGCATTGCTATAAATAGAAATACTTGCATAAATTATAATATCATTCTTGTTTTTTCACAAGATAAATCTGTACACTGTCGGAT
>JAILQK010000043.1 GCA_024699045.1 Lachnospiraceae bacterium
TGGAAAATAGCTTTTTCTTTGCACTTCCATTATACCAGATATGACCGGAAACATCAGTGTTTCCAACGTTTTTCGCCATTTTCATAGGCTATGAGCAGACACTATTTAGTAGCATAAATATATTTTACCGCAAAAGCTGGACTTTTCGTAGTCTGGCTTTTGTGTTTTTCACAGGAAAAAGGAGCTGCCACACCATTCTTAGTGCGACAGCCCCTCTTCACAACATTTATCTCAGGGATCTGCGCTGTCCCGGCTCATGCCGCCGCTATCGCGGATATAAGTCCCACGATTATGAGGATGGGAAGGACCAGCCATATCAATCCGCATATTGCCGCTATGATCACTATCGGCCAGAAGATAATAGCTACTACAAATTTGGCCAGTCCCCAGGTAGCTTTTATCATGAACTTCATGAGCTTGAAAAAAACTATTATGGATATAATGGTATAGATTGCTTCCAACATTCCGCTCTCCCCCTTTCCTTTCTTTTTTCACTGTAATGAGACATGTTCTCGATCCGAAGCCTTCCGGCATATTCTTTGTTATTGTCTACTCTTTCCGCCAGCCTTGCCGTCAGTACTCTCATCCTTATGTCCATCGCTTTGTACCTCGTTTGTTATCCTGCTAAAAGCATACCTCATGCCCTTCCGGACAAACATGGTAAAAATAACAAAATAGACCGCTCTATTTTGCCGTCGTTTCAAAAAGCGATGTCAGTTGATATTTATTGAAAATACCTTATGTTTGGTTTAATATTAAAGTGTTGTTTTGTTTTTTGGGGAGATCATTATGGCAGTCTGGATAATGATCGTCGACGACGATGTTACAAATCTGAAAATGGCAGGACATATCCTGTCAAAGCACAATCTCAGGATTACTGCTCTTAGATCCGGCAAGATCCTTCTTGACTATGTCCGAAAAAACGGAAACCCGGATCTTATCCTTCTTGATATCAATATGCCCGAAATGGACGGCTTTGAAACATATACAAAATACCGTGCTCTCGAAAAAGAGCTTGGCATCGATGCGATCCCCATCGTTTTTCTTACGGCGGACGAAGATAAGACAAACGAAAGCAGGGGCTTTGAAATGGGAGTATCCGATTATATCAGAAAGCCCTTTGATCCCGATGTGCTGGTGCGTCGTGTCACAAATATAATAAATACCCGCGGACAGATACTGAAATACGAAGAAGAAGCCACTGTCGACAAGCTCACCGGTTTTTACAATAAATACAGCGCATCCGATCGCATATCCAAAATATGTCTTACCGGCTCCGGGACACTTATGATCATAGACCTGGATTCCTTCAAGCTGGTCGATGAAATATACGGCATCGAAACGGGGGACCGGGTTCTTTCCGTCTTCTCAAAGATCCTCCGGGATAATATGCCGTTCGCATGTACCTTCGGAAGAGTCGAAGGCGACAAATTTATCCTGTTCGCGGAAGAAATGACTGACGAAAAAGATCTCAGTGCATTTTCGGATGCGATCAATTCGAGTCTGATCGAAAAAGCCCGCAGTATCATGGGAAAAGATATGAGCATTCCTATCGGTGCATCGATCGGGGCCGTCCTCGTTCCAAAACACGGAACCGGCTTCAACGAACTCTTCCGCCTTTGCGAAAGGGCTCTTTACGTGATCAAGAATAACGGCAAGCGCGGATATTTCCTGTACAACGAAGACTCCGGCGAAAGTCCGATACCTTCGGACATAAATATCACTGAGCTCAGCAATATCCTTGAGGAAAAAAGCAGCCATCAGAGCGCGATGTGGATGGGACGGGAAGCTTTCAGCAACGTGTACCGTTATATGATCCGATACATGGACAGGTATCGCGGTACCGCGTACAAGATGCTCTTTACCGCAAGGTTCATCCCCACAGACCTGGCCGAATCCGAGAAAAAAAAGATCATGCTGAGCATCCGGGAGCTTCTTCAGGAATCCCTTAGAAACAGCGATATTATGATGCAGATCGGTGATAATCATTTCTTCCTCATGCTTCCGGAGATAAGCGACTATAATGTGACAAGGGTCACGGAGCGGGTAATGGAAGCCTGGGCTCTCAACAAATACAACGGCCTCGTGGATCTTACCGTTGAGACTGCGAGCACGGAGTCGGAAATCGATACGCCCGTCACGGAGTCCGACAAGTCCGGACGATGTATAGTGATAACCGATGATGACCCCGCAGAGCTGGATCATTTCAGTCAGATCCTCTCGAAAGACGGATTCGATGTCACAACCGCGAAAAACGAAGACGAACTCATGCAGCACCTCTCGGACAGCATTCCGGGTCTCCTGATCATCAAAGCCGACATGCATGTTTCGGACGGTATCGGGATCATGCACAAGATAAAACAGCAGGGCGGCGCGGTCTGCCGGGTCCCGGTCATATTCATCACGGACGGTGATCCGGATACGGAACGTAAATGTCTCGAATCCGGAGCGAATGAGCTCATAACTCCCGACATATCCGGGGAGAAACTGTGCCTTCGTGCAGGCAATCTCATGAACCTGTCTCTTCTGAACAACTACATGAACCAGGAGGTTGAAAAGAAGACCGAAGAAAATGAAAAACTCAGTATACACATAATAAAGGCGCTTGCCTATGCCATAGACGCCAAGGATAAATATACCAACGGTCATTCCAGCCGCGTGGCCGAATATTCAAAGGAGATCGCGGCCCGTTACGGATACGATGAAAAAGAACAGAACGAGATATACATCATAGGTCTGCTGCATGATGTCGGAAAGATCGGGATCCCGGATGCCATAATCAACAAAAATGCTTTACTTACGGATGATGAATATTCCATGATCAAACTGCATCCCGTCATCGGAACTCAGATCCTTGAAACCATCACGGAAATGCCCAATCTTTCAAGCGGTGCGAGATGGCATCACGAAAGATACGACGGCAACGGTTACCCGGACAGGCTTGCAGGCGATGATATCCCCGAGGTTGCAAGGATCATCGCCGTGGCGGATGCCTACGATGCCATGACCAGTCACAGAAGCTACAGAGACACTCTTCCTCAGGACAAAGTGCGTTCTGAATTTATAAGGTGCTCAGGCTCCCAGTTCGACCCGAAATTTGCAGATATAATGCTGAAACTCATAGATGAAGACCCCGACTACAGGATGAGAGAAAAATAAATGAAAGAAAAAAAGAATCGCGAGGGTGTATCAAACAAAAACGAACTTTTCATAACATCACACATGATGATGATACTCACTTACACAATTTTCTCCGTGATCCTTATAGCCGAGATCTTTATCATGAAATGGGAACTCTGGGCTACGTTCATGATCGTATTCGGTGTCGTGATCGCATGGTATATCCATCTGAGCAATAAAGGCAATGATCATATGCGCCTGTGGATATGCTCCATTCTTATGATGGTCACATTTTTCTATTACGGCACGCATGATACCAGCACCTTCGATCTGTCAGTGGTCATATGCGTTGTCATGTTCTTGTATACCATGACAGGCATCGATTCTCTCGTTACCCTGTGTCAGATCACCTACTACCTGACGATGGTGTACGAGATCTTCAATCTCGTGACAAAAGGAACAAAATTCGATTCACTCACCATAACCAGGACTATCCTGCATTTTTCGATCGTCACCATGACAGGCTGGATCGCAAGGACCATAATAAGCAAATGGAACGACGTCCTGATACAGTCAAAGGAAGAGATCAGCACGCTTAAAGATTCTACCAGACGCATCAATGATTTTATCGCCAATCTCTCACACGAAATACGTACTCCGATAAATACCATTCTCGGATTATGCGCCATAAGCCTGTCCGATGAGAAGGATGAAGAAAAAAAAGCCAATCTTCATGCGATAGAAAATGCCGGCAAAAAGATCGGAAACCAGATAAGCGATATCCTCGATTACTCGGAAATAGACAGAAAAGATCTTGCCAACAACTATGAAGACTATATGCTGTCCTCGGTCATCTATGATGTTGTCAACGAGCTTGACCCGTACAGAAACGATGACATCGAGCTTATAATAAACGTGGATCCTTCCGTCCCGGCCATAATGAATACGGATGTTTCAAAGCTTAAAAAGATACTGTGGCACCTTATCTCAAACAGTCTGAAATTCACGAATGAGGGAGGAGTTTACGTACATATATCCTCTGTTCCACACGACTACGGCATAAACCTCCGCATACAGATCAAAGATACCGGCATAGGCATGGATCAGGAACAGCTCGAACGGATCTATGATGAGTTCTACTGTGCCGATTCCGGAAGGACCCGTTCCAGAGGCGGGCTTGGCATAGGAATGATCATCGTCAACGGTTTTGTCAGATCCCTGGGCGGGTTTATGATCGTCGACAGCGAACTCAATAAAGGCTCCTCCGTAAAAGTCAGCATCCCCTGCAGGATAGTGGATCCTTCGCCGTGCATGGCCGTAAAGGACCGCGGAAATATAAGCCTCGGCGCCTATCTTCACTTCGAGAAATACCCCAATCCCGCCGTAAGGGATTATTACGATTCAATGGTCAGAAACCTCGTGACGGGATTAAACCTTGTGATGCACAGGGTAGATAATATCAACTCGCTGCACTCCCTCACGGACAATAAAAGACTGACACATCTCTTTGCCGGTCCCGAAGAGTACAATGACGCATCCGGTTTTATGGAGAAGCTTGCAAAAAACATAATCGTTACCATAGTGGCCAATCCCGGGGAGCTCGAGCTTCCTCCTGATTCCCATGTACGTATAATGCCCAAGCCGTTTTACAGTTTTCCGGTAGTAGGGGTCCTTAACAGCAAACCGGAGGACAGCCTCTCGGTCAACGAAAAGATATCCTTCCCCGGAGTCAGAACTCTTATAGTCGATGATGAACCCATGAACCTGGTTGTTTCTGCGGGGATCTTCGACAAATACGATATGATCGTGACCACATGCGGATCGGGACGTGAAGCGATCGAACTGTGCCGCTCAAATGATTACGACATCATATTCATGGATCACATGATGCCGGAAATGGACGGAGTTGAGGCAACAAAAAGGATCCGGTCGGAGCACTCCCGCAAAATGCTTAACACTCCTATCATCGCATTTACGGCAAATGCCCTGAGCTCAACAAGAGCAATGTTTAGAGATGCCGGCTTTGACGGATTTGTCAGCAAACCGGTCGACCGGGTTGAACTTGAGCGGGTGCTCAAGAATGTGCTTTCCACAAAGATCCTGGTCACTGATACCGATACTGCCGCCATCATTCGGACTGCAGACCGGGAAGGCGAGAAAATCTGTGATGCTGCATCTGCTGTCAGAAACCTTGCGGCCGCGGGACTTGATACCGAAAAAGGTCTTTTCTACTGTCAGAATGACACCGGATTCTATCTTACGATCCTTGCACAATACCTCAAGGAATCGGACTCAAAAAAAAGCATCATCAAAGAATCGCTGGGATCCGGTGATCTTAAAAACTATGCTATCCAGGTCCATTCCATAAAAAGCACATCAAAGATGATAGGCGCGATGAAGCTCTCGGAAAAAGCCAGACTTTTGGAGATCGCTTCTAAAAACGACGACCGGGCCTATGTAGATAACGAACACGAAGAAATGATGACGATGTACGATAACCTGCTGGACATCCTGAGACAGAACATCCCCTCCGTGGACAGCCCCTCCGTGGACAGCTCCTCCGTGGACAATCCCTCCGTGGACATTTCCCCCGTGGACATTTCCCCCGTGGACATTTCCCCCGTGGACAGCCACTCCCTGGACAGCCACTCCCTGGACAGCTCCTCCGTGGACAGCCACTCCGTGGCTTCATCACATGAAGATTCGAACTCCGGCTTTGATACGGATATGGATGAAGATTCAGTGTTCGAATTTGAGCCCTCCGGCGATCCCATGAAAGGAGGCACGCTGCAATGAATCTTGCTCCAAAGGACTTCTTTATTTATTTGTTCCACACAGGGAAAACCTATAAAAACGAGTGGGATATCCTCGCCCTCATTTATAAGACCTCACTAAAGATAACCCGCATTTTTGCATTTATCATCGTCATGATAGAATTGGTGGCTTTTCTTGCCACTTTCTCCGGAAACCGGGGGCCCAATCCGTATTTTAACACCTACCGGGCCATGTATCTCATTATTTTTGCGGTCATGGCGATAACCTTCCTTGCGCTTATCTATATCAAAAAGGATTATTACAGACGCTTCAGACTGCTTTTATGGCTCGATCCGGTACTTATGATCTCTGTCATGCTCTGGATCATAAGCGCGGTACATCTGATGCAAAGCCGTAACGGCCATATAACCTTCCTTCCCTATATCATGATCTCGCTTATTATACCGCTGTTCCTTTACATGCACCCCATGATATACCTTGCGCTCTCGGCGCTGTGTGATACCATTATGCTCGCTCTCCACCTGAATATATTCAGTGAAGTCCCCGAAGCAACGATCGGTGTGGTAAGCCTGTACGTCTTCCTGATCATCAAGACCCTTATCGGACTGCTCTTTCTGTTCATGCGATTCTATCTAAGAGAAAACATCATAACCTATGAGGAGCAGAAAAAGGAGATAAGTGAGCTCTACCAGGCTCAAAACCGTTTTTTCTCATCTATGAGCCACGAGCTCAGGACTCCGATCAATACCATAATCGGACTTAATGAGATGATACTTCGTGAAAAAGTCAGCGATGAAGTCGCGGAGGACGCGATGAATATCAAGGTTGCGGGAAATATGCTCCTGCATATCATAAACGACATCCTCGATATGTCAAAGATCCGCTCCGGACAGATGACCCTGACTCCGATTACATACAAGCCGGCAGACCTGATTTCCGACATTGTCAGCATGATATGGCCCCGGTGCAAAGATCACGGACTGGAATTCCATGTTGAGATCTCCCCGGATCTGCCGTCGGAGCTGTACGGCGACGAAATGCGTATCAAGCAGATCCTGATCAATCTGCTCAATAATGCCGTCAAATACACCAAAAAGGGCTCCGTTACCCTGTCCGTGCAGTGCGGAGAGGTCAAAGAAGGCACCGTGAGGATCATATATTCGGTCACAGACACCGGAATGGGCATACGAAAGGAACACATTCCGCACCTCTTTAACGAATTCAAGAGAGTCGATGAAACCGCAAACCGTAAGATCGAAGGCACGGGTCTGGGCCTGTCCATAGTAAAGAATCTGACCGAACTCATGAACGGAACGATTACGGTAAACAGCATCTACACCCAGGGCTCGAGCTTTGTGATAGAGATCCCACAGCCGGTGATAAACGCCTTCCCCATTGGCCGGATAGATCTTAATGACAGAAGACCTAAAAACCTTTCCGGAACCTATACCAGCAGCTTTGAAGCTCCCGAAGCAAAGGTCCTGGCGGTCGATGATAACGAATCAAATCTTCTCGTTGTAAGGAAACTCCTGCGCGACACGAAGGTCAAACTTGATACCGTAGAAAGCGGAGCCGCTGCCCTTGAAAAAACACTCAATACTCCATACGACGTTATCTTCATGGATCATCTGATGCCGGAAATGGACGGCATAGAATGTCTTCACAGGATACGCGGCCAGATCGGAGGTGTATGTAAAAACGCAAAGATCGTGGCTCTCACCGCAAATGCAGAGAGTTCCATGCGAAAGCTCTATGCTAACGAAGGTTTTGACGGCTACGTGATCAAACCGATAGATGCCATGGAGCTTGAGAGCATGCTCCGGCATATGCTCCCGCAGAATAAGGTAAACGTAGTGCAGGACGACAGCAATATAGTCGAAAACAGCATGTCGTGGCTTGACAACAGGACAAAAAAGAAAAACGTGATGGTCACTACCGAAAGCGTTGCCGACCTCCCCCGGGCCCTGATCAAAAAGTACAATATCGCCGTCCTCCCCCATAAAGTTGAAACAGGATCGGGTATATTCGAAGACGACACCGAAGTCGATGCCGACGGACTAATAGACTACATCAAAGAAGGCCATCCCGCCGTGACACATGTCCCGACTGTAAAAGAGCATGAGGATTTCTTCGCCGATGCGCTTTCAAAGGCAAGCCATATAATACATATGACGCTCTCCTCATCCATAAAGTCCGTCGACTTTGAAAATGCCACAGAGGGTGCCGCAGCCTTTGATAATGTCCTTGTCTTTGATACAAAGCAGGTCTCTAGCGGGGAGGGCATTCTTGCGCTCGAAGCCGCCCGTATGGCCACTGAAAACCTGTCTGAGGATGATATGATCAAAAGACTCACCCAGCTGAGAGGAAGCATCCGTACAAGCTTTATCATCGGCAATCTCGATATACTGGCCGGATCGGGACAGCTCGGAGCAGGGATCACCTCTGTATGCAAAGCCCTGATGATCCATCCTGTGATCGAGATCAAAAACGGAAAGATGATCATTTCAAGCTTTTATTTCGGTTCCAGAAGCCGCGCCTGGAAAAAATATACGGCCGCAGCCTTCAGAGGAGTCTCCATGATCGACAAAAGCGAGCTCTTCATCACATATGTAGGTCTTACGAAAAAAGAGCTTGATACTATTAAAAATCAGGTAGAAAAAACCGTGCATTTCGAAAACGTCTACTGCATGAAAGCCTCCCCTTCCGTTGCCGCCAACTGCGGTCCCGGATCTTTCGGGTTTATGTACAGGACAAAAATATAACAGTCCGCCTGGAAACAAAAAAGGAACCATTGTAAAATAAACCGGTGTTAAATGAACCGGTGTTAAATAAGCTGTTGTTAAATAAGCTGTTGTTAAATAAGCTGTTGTTAAATATTCCGTTGTTAAATAAGCCGTTGTTAAATAAGCCGTTGTTAAATGAACCGTTGTAAATAAACTGTTGAAAAATGAACATCATCCAGATAAATGACATTAATGAGCCCGCGCTCGATCTGTATGCAAGATACTCGGAAGCCAGCCTTATGCACTGCTTCGAGCCTGCCCCCGGACTTTTCATCGCCGAAAGTCCAAACGTCATAATACGGGCCGCTGTATCGGGTTACAAGCCTCATTCACTTCTGGTCGAAACTCAGCTGATCGAAAAGGAAGCTGTCCCGGTGCTTGAAACTATCAAAACCTGTTTTGGAGAAGACTTTGCCGAAGCACTCCCGATATACACCGCGGATCGCAGCGTCTTAAAAGAACTTACCGGATACGCTCTGGTCAGAGGTCTGTGGGGAGCTTTTTACAGGAAGGAAGTCCCGGAGATAAAGGATTTCCTGAAGGATAAAAAACGCATCGCCGTGCTCTGCGACATAGTTAATCCGACCAATGTCGGAGCCATAACAAGATGCGCCGCAGCGCTTGGCATGGATGGAATGATAACCACCTTCGATACCGTTAACCCTCTGTACCGACGTTCGGCAAGAGTGAGCATGGGGACGGTTTTCCAGATCCC
>JAILQK010000045.1 GCA_024699045.1 Lachnospiraceae bacterium
CTGCTGTCCCCTCCGTCCAGAAGGCCCTTGCAGATCTCGGAGATGCTGTCCTCGCTCATAAAATGACGGAAGGACAAAAGCACTTTGATGAATGCGCCAAGATCACCCTTTGCTTCCTCAAGATCCGATGCAAGATCCTTCAGAGCAAATTCGTCCCTGACAAATAATATCAGGTCTTCCTTCATAAGGAAATCCCCTAGATCGTATATCCTCTCCGTGACCACAAAACAAAGCTCTTCAAACGAGCGGACCCCGACCGAGAGTTCCTGGATGATATATATATTCTTTGAATATGCTCCTACCGGTTCGTATATCATCAGATGAGAACCTCCGCCACCGCAGTATCTCCGGCCGATCTGTAGATATCACCGAAGCCGAGGTCGTAAACCTTGCAGAGGATGCAGGATGCATCCTTCATCGAAACCTCGAGCCTTACCCTTGTGCATCTGACAGGCCGTCCGGGAAAACTGTCGCATCTTAACACGCTGTATCTGACATCTTTTGTAAAGTATGATTCTATCTTCAGCCTTATCTCTTTATCTTCGCCGAGATAAAACTCGCATTTTCCCCGGGCGTCGTACCAGTTGATCCCGGCTTCGAGCAGGGGGACATATATTTCCTGACCGTCCCTCAGCATGTGCAGTCCTATGTTTGATACAAGCTTTTCATCGTCAAAGAATCTGCAGCTTTCGAGCGTGGGATTTCCGTCCCTGTCATCGATCCCCGCATAGCATGCGCCCTTTGTATAGAGATTCCTCCCCTGAAATACCCTTCGTCTTCTCTCGCAAAGGTAAGAGACGGACTTACTGAGCCAGCCCCCTTCGAAGCCCTCCCCCGAAAGGTATACCGCCGAAACGATCTCCGCATCGAGTACCGCTCTTGCGACCTCAAGGAAGCACATGTCGTCCTTCATCTTCATATCAAAGTCGCGTCGTTCCACCATGCATAGATGAGGCCTGGTATCGACCCTGGTATAAAGAAGCATGCTGCGGACCACTTCGCCGTCATAATCAAAAAGCGCCACCTTGTTCTTTGTAAGCTCCGGATCCTGGTTCATCGCATAATAAAAGAAGCTTTCGGGATAGCCGATGATACGGAACGTCATCCCCTCATCCTCTATGAATGCTGCGGCCTTCTCCACGGTCTTGACATTATCCTCGGTGATATCAGGCATAGTGATGACCACCCTTTCAACGGAAGACAGGGGAGATATCACCGACGACATATGGATGGTGCGTTTGATATATCCGGAAAGAAGCTCTGTATAATCATAGACTTCTCCGTCGACCTCTTCGTGTTTTCCGGCAACGGCGTTGCTCATAAGATTTGTCAGGAGCTTACCGCCTTTTTCCGAAGCGCTTACCGCTTCCTCCCCGTATGAGATCTCGCCCTCCGGATCGATGCAGGCTGCCACCGGGATGACATACTTTTCCGAACCGACAAAGAGCGCAACGGATCTGACCTCTTCTTTATCCTCAGTCTCAACCCCTATGCTCACCTGACAGGAAAGGTCGGTAAGATCATAACCTATGACTCTGCCCATATGACCTCCCTCACTATCCGGTCTTTAACGATATAATCCTCGGCAAGCTCAGTAAAGCTGGCACTGTCACCCATATTCAGGCTCGTGATCGCATCCTGAAGTATCTCATATCTGCTGTCTCCGTTTGAAAGCCTTTCCTCGGAGTATTCGATATCACTCCTGGTCGGTCCGTTGTCATTTACGGTGATATAGTACTGCATATATTCTCCCGGAAAGACATTTCCTCTCGACTGGTAGACCCCCGGGTACACCTCCTTCATGAGCTCGCTCCTGAATTCAACGGGTTCGGTCTCTGACGGATCCAGACTGTAATTAAGCACGACTCTCGCTCCCGGGGAAGTCCTGTATTCGATAAAGACATCATCCGCATAGAGCTCCAGGGAAGGCAGAAGATCTTTGTACGGAATAAAGAAATCAAAGACCATGTCCCGCTCCGCAAGCCCTCTTATATAGGGAAACAGGATCCTGTCCGATCTCAAGTCGCGCCTCGATTCGAAAAACCTTATAAGACATAAGGCCTCGATGTCGCTTATCTCCTCGTCGACCGAATAGTCGAGAAGTCCTATAAAAAGTCTGTCGTCAAGCAGCGTATCCCGGAGGAAGTTGTCCTCCGCCGCCTTTCTGAAATACTCTCCGACCACATGCTTGGAGGGAACACCCATGAGATAATGAAAGAAAACCTCATCCCTGTCTCCGATATAAGCTCCCGTGGCAAGCATCTGCTCAATAAGCCGCCCCTCGATCACTGTGGGATCGGAATCAAAATCAAGGCAGGCTCTCCATATATCCTTGAGTTCCCTTGTAGTCCCTTCGTAATACTTTGAGATATATCCCAGGATATCTTCGTTGTACTTATTACCCTTGAATGTAGCGGAAACGATCTCCAGAAGCACCGGATCCTTGTCATCCGGGTCTTCTTCGATGCATCTTGTGGCTATCCTCATTAGGATCCTGGGTTCAATGCCGTAAGCGCCGTATTCGGAAATGATCCTGTATGACTCTTCGTTATCTCCTCTTATCGAACAGAATCTCACATATTCATTCCGCTCCTCCATGGTGAGCATCGATACGTCCGTTCTTTCGAGCAGAGCGTTTAACTCCTCCGACATATCATTGTCAAAATAATATCTTAAAAGAGATGTGAGAACCCCGTCCTTGAACCCTTCAGAGATCCCGTCATGCTCGAGCATGGCTTTTACATACGTTTCATTGTCCTCATCTATGGAAATATAACTCCGCCCCATCTCTGAAAGCGCGACCCAGAGTCCCGGATCGTCCGTTTGGGGATAGATGATATCGGAGGGCAGATCTCCGGATCTGATGAGCTTGATCTCCTCAAAGGCCACATACCTTTCTCCGAACCGGCGTCCGTCGGCATCCTCGAAGAAAAGCTCATAATCATTGTCATAGATACTGATGTATGCCCGGCCCGACCTGACAGCGGCCACCCGTGAATCCTTGAAGGCATCCTCCACGACGATAACGGAGCGGATCGAAGGATCATGCACAGTTATGAGCCTCAGAAATGCACGATTCACTATCGCCTTGTCAAGCTCCACCCTGTCGAGGGTTTCATCCTCCACCTTTCTGAAATATTTAAGAT
Organism: Lachnospiraceae bacterium; assembly: GCA_024699045.1. Classification (GTDB taxonomy): domain Bacteria; phylum Bacillota; class Clostridia; order Lachnospirales; family Lachnospiraceae; genus NK4A144. Next base: position 3,147 of record JAILQK010000045.1, read on the forward strand.
AGTCCACGATGATCGCGAGGTTCTCATCCATGTTTCCCTTTATGATCTCGGAAGCCGCGAATTTTGCACACTCGTCCAGGCACTCATCCAGATAAGGCCCCGCCTCCTCCTCGTTGACGATCATGTTTGCATAGACATACGCCCTTAATTCCGGAGCAAGCTCGTTCTGGAAGCTGTAATACATAAGTATGCTCTTCGGAAGAAGCTTCGTGCTGCTCTGCTTCATCGTGTAAAGATAATAATCATAGAGGTTGGTCACCCCGAGTTCCCGCTCCACCGCCTTTTCAAAATACCCGGAATACCGGCTGTCGGTAATCTCATTACGGATCAGATACGAGCAGATCGAGATCAGCATCTCGTCATCTTCGAATTCGGAATAAAAGGCTCCCATTATCTTTATAAGCCTCGGATCGAACCCTCTCATCCTCTGTGAGAGCAGCGCGACCTGATCCTCGATCTCTTTTTTGAGCAATCCGTTATGAACGGCAAACACAAGCACGTTGATCTCAAACTCCGACAGACTCCTTATCAGGGATGGATCGTGCGAAAGGATGCTGTATGCCTCCAGATACATGAGAGGGCTCCGCATGCCATGCATCACCTGCTCCTCGATAAGGGCTCTCTCCCTTTCGGGCGACATCTTTATTGTCTCATCGAGATAGATGAGGATCCACAGGATACGCCACGAGCCTCCGGATCTGTCGTACAGATCCCATACCTCTCTCACGGTCTCTTTCAGATCCTTGTCATTCCGGTCGCACATTGCCCTGAGGTAGAGATAGTAAGCCATGAGTTCATCGGAGAATTCCCGCTGATCCATTTCGCGTTCCACGGCGCCCAATACTATATCCGCTTCTCCGTAGCGCTTCGCCGCAAGGAGGAGCTGGGCCTGCATGAGCCGGCTCTCGGGATCGTTCCGGTCAAGTATGAGAAGCCTTTCCAAAAGCTTGTTTGAATTGGAGATCCATTCCGCCCCCGAGACGTTTCCTATCCTGAAGTTTATGAACTCATTCATAAGCTTGACGATGGCAGCGTTCCTGGACCGCCTCTTTTCACGGGCCGACCTGTCACCGTCAGTCATATCTACAAATATCGGGATCGAAATGGAAGAATGCAGGGACTTCAGATCGACCCTTGCGAAATTATGCCCGACATGCAGCTTTTCGCGGACGATCCTTACCGTGATCTCCGAAAAATTCCCTTCAAAATCATCATTTCCGTATTCCGTTTTCTCAAACTCAACAAAATCATCCGTGCTTGAAACGGTAAAGCCGGCATAACCCCATCCGCTTTTCCTTACAGGGATAAGCGCTGTCGCATCCTCGAGGGGATGCCTTATCATCACGCTCGCCTCTGCAAAGTTGAGCAGTACCGGATTCTTTTTGCCGCTCTCCACAAGAAACTCTTCTACACCTTCGTATTTCCTGCCGGTTTCCTCGCAGGCGCTGAAGGCCCTGTACTTGAAATAGATATCGTGATCCCCGGATTCAAAGATCCTCTTCGCGTCCTCCGTATAGAAAAGCCTGACCGCCTCGTCAAAGTTTTCCTTCGCGAGATTGGTAAAATGAAAGAGGTTCCTTATCACTCCGCTCGAAGTCACGATCTCCTCTTTGATCACACTGAGCGTTACCGGGATCCGGTCCTCCCCCTGATCCGAGACCACGGAGATATAACCTTTATATACGATCCCGGGATCGAATCCGTAGGCATCGATCGCGTATCTGACCTCTATCCCGTCATCGGTTATAACATCATTATAGTCGGTGATCGAAAGACTGATGCGCCTGTGCGAGCATCTGAGCATGAAGGCGAGCCTCCTGCATCCGTAGGCATGGATAATAAAGGAGCCTTCTACTCTCCCTTTGACCTCACAGGTTTCCTCTATCCTTTTTACGCTGAATGACAGGCTCAATTATATGCCTCCCCGATTGCCTCCCCGATCAAAGACAGTAATCTGTCGTCATCCTCTTTCTTCATAAAACAAAATCTGATGAATCTGTCCCCAAGTCCGTCGAAATCGGCGCAGTCTCTTATGAGCATCCCATTTCGCACGGCTTTTTCAAAAAGCCCGTGTGAAGTCGGTCCGCCCTCCGGCAGCTTAAGCAGCACGAAGTTGGCCCGGGGTCTGTAATAACGGATCCCTTTTTCCTTAAGTCCGTCAAGCTTCCCGCAGACTCTTTCTCTTTCGTCTTTCATATACCGTTTGGCTCTCCCGATATAATCCCTGTCGGATAGCATAAGGATCGCCGCCTCGTTTGAAAGGGAACTGACCGACCAGGGGTCTTTATTTCCCTCTATCTCCTTCAAAAGCTCCCTGTCGGAAGTTATGCCGTAGCCTATGCGAAGGCCCGGAGCGCAAAAGAACTTCGACATGCTCCTTATGACAAAAAGCTCTCCGTAATCCCCTGTCAGAGGGGAGGCATCGAAGCCTTCGTCGGCAAAATCGATATAGGTCTCGTCCATGACCAGGATAACGTTTTTCTCCCGGCATTTTTTGAGGATCCTCTCCGTCTCCTCCCTTGTAAGCGCCGTCGAAACGGGATTGACCGGATTGCAGATGATAAGGATATCGATGCTTTCGTCTATCCTTTCGATCAGAGCATCCGTGTCAAACTCAAAGCCGTTTTCTTCCTTCAGATAATGATGGACAGTCCGCCCTCCCGAGAGCAGGACATTCCTTTCGTATTCCGCATAGGCAGGCGCGACTATGAGCGCCGCAGGCTTCGGCTTATGCCGGATCACGGCTCCTATAAGCTCGGATGAGCCTCCTCCTACCGTGATAGCTTCAGGAGACACCGAGCAATATCCGGCAATGGCTTCACGCAAAGCCGTATAGTCCCTGTCCGGATACCTTTCCACGCAGTCCAGCCTGTCCTTTATTCCCTCCGTATACTTTCCTGAAACCCCCATCGGACTTACATTTGCGGAAAAAAGGATCAGCCTTTCGGGATCGATCCCATATAAACCGGCTACCTTTTCAACATCGGATCCGTGAAAGGACGCCTCACCGATCATTTTTTCCTCCATGTGCCCGGGGCAAAAAGAAGCAGCATCGGATATAATTCAAGCCTTCCCGCAAGCATATCGAAGGACAGGACATATTTGGAAAGATCTGAAAAACCGCCATAGTTCCCGGTGGATCCGACCTTTGAAAGACCGGGACCGATATTGTTAAGGGTCGCCATGACCGCAGTGAAATTCGTTTCAAAATCAAATCCGTCTATGCTTATCACCAGGACCGAAACGATAAGGACAAGTACATATGAGACAAGGTAAACCTTCACCCCGCTCACGGTCTCCTCCTTGACCCTTCTTCCGTCCATGGTAATGTTTTTGACAAGCCGGGGATGGATGAAGCTCATAAGCTCCCTCATGTATGACTTCACAAGGATGATGATCCGGGATATCTTGAAACCGCCTCCCGTAGAGCCTGCGCAGGCTCCGACAAACATCAGAAATACAAGTATGGTCTTCGACAATGCGGGCCATTGGTTGAAATCATCGGTGCCATAGCCTGTAGTGGTTATTATGGAGCTCACCTGGAACAACGCCTTGATAAAGCTGTCCGAAAGATCCGTAAAGAGGTGTCTGGCATTTATCATGATTATGACCGTTGCAGAGACGATCACTGCGAGATAGGCCTTTACCTCGTCTATGTTCAAAGCCTCTCTTATGCTCTTCCGGATAAAGATAAAAAAGTAAAAGTTAAAGTTTATCCCAAATAGTATCATGAAAATGGAGATTATCAGCTGCTGCGCATAAGTATAATCGGCGATAGAGCTGTTTTTTATGCCGAATCCTCCGGTACCTGCGGTACCGAAAGTAAGGGTGATGGCATCGTATAAAGGCATCCCCGAGATAAGCAGGACGATAGCCTCTACAAGGCTTATCCCGAAATAGATCGTATAAAGGATCTTGGCCGAATCGCCGAGCTTCGGTACAAGCTTTCCTACATCGGGTCCCGGAGATTCCGATCTCATGAGGTGCATGTTCTGCGCTCCGGTCATCGGAAGGATAGCGAGCATGAAAACAAAGACTCCCATACCGCCTATCCAGTGAGTGAAGCTCCTCCAGAACAGTGAACATCTGGACAGGCTCTCCACATCCGATAATATGCTCGATCCGGTCGTGGTAAAGCCTGAGACCGTTTCAAAAAACGCATCGGTAAAGCTGGGGATCTCTTTTGTTATAACGAAAGGGATACATCCGAAGAACGACATTATCAGCCATCCCAGCGCTACGGATACGAGCCCTTCCTTGGCATAATAGGTTTCAAGCTTTCTTTTTTTGATGCCGATCAGACGCCCGAGCGTCACGCAGAAAAGTGCCAGTCCAAAGTAGACCGCCCCCTGAGACTCGCCATAAAAAAGGGATACTATCGCGGGCACGATAAAAAGCGCGCCTTCTATCTCTATGAGTTTTCCCAGAATATACAAGATACTGGTAAAGTTCAACGTTGATTACCTCCTGAGGATATCGGTTATATCATTAAGACCGCTGTGTGTAGTCACGACCACAACTTTGTCCCCGACCTGGATAGCGCTTCCGCCTCTGGGATAGATAATGTTATTCCTCCGACGGATACACGCAACGATGAGGTCGTCTTTAAGCTTAAGCTGCTGAAGGGGAACATCGGTCACCTCGGACTGCTCCCTTATCACAAATTCAAGCGCCTCAGCCTTGCCGTCAAGAATGTTTACGAGCGTTTCGACCTTACTCCTGCCTTTTGAATTCTGCATCGCGCGCACATTCGCATTGACGATCTCGGCGACGATGCTCCTTGTATGGACGATGGTTCCGATATCGAGCTCATTTACGATGGAATCGAACATGATCCGGTTGACCTTGGTGATGATCTTAGCCTTACTGTTATGCTTTTTCGCATACAGGGAAAGCAGAATGTTCTCTTCGTCTATATTGGTGAGTGCAACTATGGACTGCGCCTTTGCAAGGCCCTCTTCCATTATGATGTTCTCATCCGTTCCGTCTCCGTGGATCACGGTAGCCTTTTGCAGATCCTCATCGAGCTCCACGCACCGTTCTCTTTTCTTTTCTATTATCTTTACTTCGATCCCCGTATCAAGCAGTTCCTTTGCAAGATAAAAGGCCAGCTTGCTCCCGCCGATGATCATGGCATCCTTGACCGCGTTTGATGCTACACCGATGGTCTCAAAAAATCTTGATGCGTTCAGCGGCGATGCAAGAAACGAGATGCGGTCCCCTTCCTCAAACACCGTGGAACCGTTGGCGATGATGACATCGTCACCTCTTTCCACCGAGCAGATCTGTATGGAATTCCTTATGTTCGGAGACATATCCATGATCTTTTCTCCGACAAGGGGCGAATCCTTTTCAAGCCTGATCTTCAAAAGCTCGACCCTTCCTCCGGAAAGCGTCGCTATATTGATCGCCGTAGGGACCCTCAGGATACGGGCGATCTCCCTTGCGGCAGCCCGCTCGGGATTGACGACCATCGTGATCCCGAGTTCCTCCCTGAAAAACCCTACCTCATCAAGATATATCGGATTTCTCATCCGTACTATGGTCTTGATCTCTTTGTTGGATTTTTTTGCGATGAGACAGCAGAGCATATTGACCTCATCCGATCCTGTCGTGGATATGAGAAGCTCCGTGTTTACGATATCCGCTTCCTTCTGGACCTTGAGCGAAGCTCCGTTTCCTTCCACTCCGATCACATCCACGGTATTTGACAGCTGATCGATCAGTTCCCTGTTAAGATCGATGACGGTGATGTTGTGATTGTCTTTTGCGAGTGATATGGCAAGCGCCGTCCCGACTTTGCCGCACCCGACGATGATAATGTTCATGCCGATATTTCATTCCCCGTATATAATTGATAATATTTACCCTTACGAGCCAGAAGCTCGTCATGAGTCCCTCTTTCGATGATCCTCCCCTGCTCCAGTACCATTATGCAGTCCGAATTCTTTACGGTGGACAGCCGGTGGGCGATCACAAAGGTCGTTCTCCCCTGCATCAGCCTGTCCATTCCTTCCTGTACCATCTTTTCGGTCCTGGTATCGATGGAGCTTGTGGCCTCATCGAGGATAAGGACCGGAGGATCCGCTATCGCCGCTCTGGCTATCGCCAGAAGCTGTCTCTGTCCCATTGATAGATTCGCCCCGTCTCCCTTCAGCACCGTATCGTATCCCTGAGGAAGCCGTTTGATGAACGCATGAGCATTGGCAAGTCTCGCTGCCCTTACTATCTCCGCATCGGTGGCATCAAGCTTTCCGAATCTTATATTATCCCTTACGGTCCCGGTAAAAAGATGCGTGTCCTGCAGCACCATTCCAAGAGACCTTCTGAGATCGGATTTCTTTATCTTATTGACGTTTATCCCGTCAAACCTTATCTTCCCGTCCTGTATATCATAGAACCGGTTGATCAGATTCGTGATCGTCGTCTTGCCGGCCCCGGTGGAACCTACGAAGGCTATCTTCTGTCCGGGCTTTGCGTACAGTTCTATATCATGGAGCACCATCTTATCATCGGTATAGCCGAAATCCACCTCGTGCATTTCTATATCGCCTTTAAGAACGGTATAATCCGTCGTGTCCGTTGCCTTATGGTAATGCTCCCAGGCCCAGACCCGGGTATGCTCGGCGGTCGGTGTCACCGAACCGTCTTCACCTATCACCGCATTGGTAAGGGTTACATATCCTTCGTCCGTTTCGGGCTCTTCATCAAGCATCTTAAATATGCGCTCGGCTCCTGCCAGCGCCATCAGCACGGAATTAAACTGCATGGATATCTGATTTATCGGCATGTTGAAGCTTTTGTTAAATGTCAGGAAGCTTGCGAGCTTTCCGATAGTGAGCGATGTCATCCCGCTTAAGGCGAGGGCTCCTCCGACTGCGGCGCAGAGGACATAGCTTACATTTCCGAGCTGCGCATTTACCGGGCCGAGGATGTTGGAAAACTTATTGGCGTTATAGGTTGCTTCATAAAGCTCCCGGTTCTTTTCATCAAATTCCCGGACGGACTCATCTTCATGGTTGAACACTTTGATCACCTTCTGTCCGGTCATCATCTCCTCGATATATCCGTTCAGCCCTCCCAGCGACTTCTGCTGCCTTATGAAATTCGCGCCGGATCTCTTGCCGAGGGCCCCGGTGGTAAAGAGCATCAGAACGACCATCACCACGGTGACCGCGGTGAGCGGGATACTGAGTGACACCATGCTTATGAAGACCGAAACAATGGTTATGAAGCTCTGCAAAAACTGAGGCAATGCCATCGAAAGCATCTGCCTTAGTGTATCTATGTCATTGGTATAGACCGACATGATATCACCGTGGGGATGCGTGTCAAAATATCTGATCGGAAGGGATTCCATCTTTGAAAAAAGCTCCTTCCTGATCTCGAGCATCGTCCCCTGTGTCACATATATCATCACGCGCTGATTGACGTATGTCGACAAAATGCCTATCGCATAGAACACTGCCACTCTCACTATGGCATGAAACAGCGGACCGAAATCCGTGCTGTTGTTCATGAGCATGGGAGTAATGTAATCGTCTATCAGATTCTTTATAAACAGCGTTCCCTGTACCGAAGCAAGAACTCCGATAAAAATGCATGCCACGACCAGGATCAGATGAGGCAGATATTTTTTTGTCATGAACCCCATTGTCCGCGCAAAAAGTCTGCCCGGATTCTCGACCTTGACCCTGGGTCTGCCCATCATCCCTCTTCCTCCGGGAGGCCCCTTTATAGTCCTTACCTTTTCATCAGCCATCTTTACGTTCCTTTATCCTTCAGTCATACGGATCATCAAAATCTCCGGCGCCCGAAGTCTGTGATTCATAGACATCCCTGTATATCTCCGAAGAAGCAAGCAGCTCCTCATGCGTCCCAAAGGCAGAGACCTTTCCGTCATCCATTACGATGATCCTGTCGGCATTCATGACAGAGTCGATCCTCTGCGCGATGATAAATACCGTGGTGTCGGGGATCTCTTCATTCATTGCCTTGCGGATCTTTGCATCGGTCGCGGTATCGACGGCCGAAGTCGAATCATCGAAGATTATTATCCGGGGCTTCTTTATGAGCGCTCTTGCTATGCAAAGTCTCTGTCTCTGTCCCCCGGAAAGATTTGCGCCGCCCTGTTCGATCAGGGAATCATACCCTTCCGGCATCTTCTCGATAAATTCATCGGCACAGGCCATCCTGCAGGCCCTCCGACACTCTTCCGGGGTGGCGTTTTCATCGCCCCACCTCAGATTATCGAGTACCGTACCGGAAAAAAGCGTATTCTGCTGAAGCACGACCGCCACCTGATCACGAAGTGCTGTAAGGTCATAGCTTCTCACATCCAGTCCGCCGACCCTGACCGCCCCTTCGGAAACGTCATAGAGCCTGGGGATCAGATTTACGAGCGAGGTCTTGGCCGATCCGGTTCCTCCGATGACCCCTATGATCTCACCCGATGCGATATGGAGATCTATGTCTTTGAGCACGTATTCTTCTGCGGTCCTGTTATAACCGAAATCGACATTGTCAAAATCGACTCTTCCATCCGGGACCTCAGTGACAGGGTCCTTCGGATCTGTTATGCTGCTCTCCTCCTTTATAACCTCCGTGATACGCTGGGCAGAAGCCATAGACATAGTGAGCATGACAAATATCATGGACAGCATCATCAAAGAGACGAGGATGTTCATGCAATAGGTCAGAAGGCTCATGAGCTCACCCGTGGTCAGCTCGCTCTGTATGATGGCATGCGCTCCGAACCAGCTTATCAAAAGGATGCATGTGTATACCGTTGCCTGCATGACAGGCATGTTCGTGACCATGAGGGACTCGGCCTTGACGAACATATTGTAGAGATTCTCCACGGCTTTATCGAACTTATCCTTCTCGTAGTCCTCCCTGACATAGGCCTTCACCACCCTTATGGCGGAAACATTCTCCTGAACCGAATTGTTCAGGTCGTCATATCTTTCAAAAACCTTGCGGAAATATCCGGAAACCTTTTTGATGATAAATAACAGAAACAATCCGAGGAATATGACCGCGACCAGATAGACCGAAGACAGCCGCGGACTTATTATCATAGCCATGGTCATGGCGATCACAAGAGTCATCGGGGCTCTCATCGCCATCCTGATAAGCATCTGATATGCATTCTGTATATTGGTCACATCGGTGGTCAGTCGGGTGATGAGTCCCGAGGTTGAGAATTTATCGATATTCGCAAAAGAAAATGACTGGATGTTCCGGTACATCCTGGCCCTCAGATTCATCGCAAAGCCGGAAGAAGCCTTCGCCGCTAAAACACCGCCGCCGATCCCCGCCATGAGTCCGAAGATCGCGAGCACAAGCATCATCCCGCCCGTTCGCATGATGATATCCATATTGCCTGCCTGAACGCCGTCATCTATTATCTTTGCCATCAGCATCGGGATCATCATCTCTATGACGACCTCGATTATCATGCACACCGGTGTAGCAACGGACGGAGCCGCAAACTCTCCGATCTCGGCTCCCAAAGTCCTTATTGCTTCCCCTGCAGAGATATTCTCGTAGGTTTTTTTAGGTGTTGCTTCCACTTTCAGTCTTTATCTATCCTTCCCGCACCGTCACCTGCATCTGCGATATAAAACTCGGCGGTCCTGCCTGTCCGCTCCCTGTAGATCTCTCCGAGTCTTTCGATGAAATCATTAACATGTTCGTTTTCGACTATGGATACGGTACAGCCTCCGAATCCGCCTCCGGTGATCCGTGAGCCTATGACGCCCGGCAGCTTCCAGGCCTCCTCGACAAGGATATCGACCTCCTCGCAGGAAGCCCCGTAGTCCCTGCTCATGGAAATATGAGCCTCATTCATAAGCTTTCCGAATGCTTTAAGATCCCCGTTTCGGAGTGCGGAGACCGCCCTGATCGTCCTTTGATTCTCGTACACCGCATGCTTTGCGCGTTTCCTGCAGATGTCGCTCTTTATGTATTCACTGTTTTTATCGAACAGCTCCTCATCCAGCTCACCGAGAGAATTGATGTCTATGACACGCTGAAGATCCGCAAGCGCCTCTTCGCTCTCCTTTCGCCTCGTATTATACGAGTTGTAGGAATTCTCGGTAAGATTATGCTTTACCTTTGAATTTGTTATAACGATCTTTTCATTCTTAAGGTTTAACGGTACATATTCATAACTCAGATCGGATGTATCAAGGAAGATCGCATGATCCTTCCTGCCCATGGCCGATGCAAACTGATCCATTATCCCCGAGTTGCTCCCGTTGTATTCATTCTCCGAGATCTGCCCGAATCTCGCGCAGTCGATCATGCTTATCGGAAGATCATAAAGATCTCTCACGATAACGGCGGCAAGCTCCTCTATGGAAGCCGACGCCGAAAGCCCCGATCCGGCGGGAAGATCCGCCATCATCACCATGTCATAGCCTCCGGGGATATCTATCCCTTCCTTTTGCATGGCCCATATCACGCCCTGCTGATAATCAAACCACATGCCGTTATCATTGGGTTTAAGCTCATCGAGACTTATCTCCCTGACCCCTTCTTCAGGATAGGTCATGTTATACCATCTTAAGATCCTGTCATCGCGTTTTCTCGCGACTCCGTAGTTTCCCATCGACAAGGCGCAGGGAAACACGTGTCCCCCGTTGTAATCGGTATGTTCCCCGATAAGGTTCACTCTTCCGGGAGCAAAATAACATCTGATATCTCCTCCGTCCCCGAATTTCTCCCTGAAACACTTAAGGATCTTCTCTGTCATGGTCTTCTCCTTCCGAACCCAAACCGGCCATCTGCTCTTATCCGCTCTTCCCCTATCTTATCATGGTCAATTAAACACAGACATTACATTATACATCGAATTCGCTTACTAATCAAAACAGGGACGAAATCTGATTTCGTCCCCGTAATGTCCTGTCCTATCTGAGAACCAGATGAAAGATCTTTTCATACAGACTGCTTTTGTACGGCTGATATCTCATCGGTACATCTATCCATGTTTTCTTGTCCAAAATACTCTTTTTATGCGAAAAAGTATCAAAACCGACCTTGCCGTGGTAGGCTCCCATTCCGCTCTCCCCGACTCCGCCGAAGCCCATCTCGCTGGTCGCAAGGTGTACCACGGCATCGTTTATGCAGCCGCCTCCGTAGGAGATCCTGGAAGTGATCTCTTTGATCCTCTTTTTATTCTCGGCGAATATATAAAGCGCCAGAGGTTTCGGTCCTTCGGCGAGCCGGCTGTAGATCCCCTTGTAGGAATCAAAGGTGAGCACCGGTACAAGAGGGCCGAATATCTCCTCCTGCATAACGGCATCCCCAAAGCTCACGTTATCCATTACCGTAGGAGCGATCTTAAGCCGGGCTCTGTCCGTTTCCCCTCCGTAAACGACTTTTTCCCTGTCGATAAGACCGCTGATCCGGTCAAAATGCTTTTCGTTTATTATCTTACCGTAATCCATGTTCTTAAGCGGATCGTCTCCGTACTGCCTCTTTATCTCCCGGATCACCTCACGGATAAAGGCATCCTTGACCTTTTTGTGGCAGAGGACATAATCGGGAGCGACACAGGTCTGTCCGCAGTTTAAGAACTTCGCAAACACGAATCTCCTCGCGGCAAGCCTAACCTTTGCGCTGCTGTCTATGATGCAGGGGCTCTTTCCCCCAAGCTCAAGCACCGAAGGCGTAAGGTTTTCGGCAGCATGGCGGAGGACTTCCCGGCCCACTGCCTGGCTTCCGGTAAAGAAGATCAGATCGAATCTCTGATCCAGAAGCGCCGAATTTTCCTTCCTGCCGCCAAGGACCACGGCAACATGCTCCCGTGGGAAGCTCTCCTCTATGATGCGGGCGATGATCTCCCCCGATGCCGGAGAATAAGCGCTCGGCTTTACGACCGCGGTGTTTCCGGCAGCCACCGCATCCACGAGCGGATCAAGCGTAAGAAGCAGCGGATAATTCCAGGGACTCATGATAAGCGTGCATCCGTAGGGCGACGGCTTGACAAAGCTTCTGGACACAAACTGGGTTATCGGTGAATGTACCGTGCGCTCTTTGGCATAGCTCCTTACGTGCTTTATCATATAGCTTATCTCGGAAAGGACCAGTCCGGTCTCACAGAAATAGCCTTCCAGACGGCTTTTGCCAAGATCGGTCTTAAGCGCATCCGCTATGTCGTTTTCGTATTTCTTAACGGTCCTGTAAAGCCTCCTTAATGCCTTTATCCTGAAAGCTACGGGAAGTGTGGCCCCGCTGTTGTAGAATTGTCTCTGTTCCTTAAGTATATCTTCTATATTCATCCTGTTCCTGCTCCTGTCTCATACTTTTATTTCAGATCCTTCGCGACTTTATAATAAAACCTCTCAAGCTCTACGGCATCCATAAGCCTTGGCACCGGATACAGCGGATTTCCTTCCTTGTCCGCGTGGCGCGCCATTACCGGGATGTCTTCCCGTTTTATCCCCTCAAGCTTCTCGGGGATTCCCATTTTACGATTGAGCTCCCGCACCGCGCTGATGAAGGCCCCGGCGTTTTCCTCGTCCGTAGCGCCTTTATGCGCTATACCCGCGACATATGCAAGCTCTGTGAGCTTTTTGTAGACACACGGTCCGTAATCCTCCAGAACTATAGGCAGAAGCACCGCATTCGCAAGCCCGTGGGGGATGCCGTACTGCCCGCCCAGCGAATGGGCAACGGCATGAACATAGCCCACATAGGAGATTGAAAAGGCGAGTCCCGCCCTGTTGGATGCATGAAGCATGTTATCCCTTGCTTCGTAATCATTCCCGTCCTTATAAGCTTTCTCGATATTTGCGAATATAAGCCTTACCGCCTCTCTTGAAAGGGCCCGCGTCTTTTTGGTCGTGGATCCTCCGATATATGCCTCAACCGCATGCGTGAGCGCATCCATACCGGTGGTCGCGGTAAGCGACGGCGGAAGAGAAAAGGTTACCCTGGGATCAAGCACGTTATAACGTGGGATCAGCGGGAAGCTGTTGAGAGCGTATTTATGTTTTTTATCGCTGTCGGTGATTATCGCCGCAACAGTGACCTCACTCCCGGTCCCCGCGGTCGTCGGGATCGCAATGAGCGGAGGGATCCTCCTCCAGACCTTGAGTATCCCCTTCATGTCATCTATGCTCCGCCTCGGGTATGCGAGCCTTGCCCCTACAGCCTTTGCGCAGTCTATGGAGGAACCGCCTCCAAAACCTATGAGCGCCTTACAGTTGTTCTTAATATAGACCTTCCTGGCGGCTTCAACGTTTTTTATCGTCGGATTCTGCATGACCCGGTCAAAGACCGCGCAGTAGATCCCCGCTTCCTTAAGCTTCCTCTCGAGCCTTTCCGTGACTCCGTTCTCCCTTAAGACCTTATCGGTCACGAGCAGGACCCGCTGTCTGCCAAGCTTTTCCAGAAGCAGCGGAACCTCGTCGACACTGGCCATTTCGGAGGGATCCCGATACGGGAGGATCGGTATGGCCGCCTTAAAGGCAAACTGAAACACTCTGCAATACAGCTTTTTCCAAACATTCATCTCTTACTGATATCCTTTCGACAGTTTTATAAACACACTAAAACCCAGCGCCCTGTTGGGGCGCTGAGTCGTATGATACATGATCATCCGGGTCCGGTGGCAGCTAAAGCGCCGCCTCCGGTTCAGGGTTTTTGTTCAGGCTTTTATGCCTCCGGGGGTCTTTAGGGGATCTCCCGAAAATCCTCCCTTTCCTCCGCTCCTGGTCTGATTGGAAAGGAGCTCGACCTTCCCGTTCATGTTTTCTCCGTCATCTTCCTTGTTAAAAAATCCTTTGAGACCGGTCGACGAGCGCTGTACGTTTGCCGCGATATTCCCTATCATGGCAACTCCTCCGTTGACTCCCTCGAGCATATCATCCGAAAGCTTCATGTTGGCTCCCATATTCCCGTTATCTTTCATGATAATAAACCTCCTCTGTTATATCGCTTATCCTTATGATCTGCGGTTCTTCATATATATATACGATGAATATATGAAGATGGCAGCGATTTTTTAAAAAAATTCAATCATCCGGTGACCAGCTTGCCTGAAGGTCTTCGATCACGATGTTTTCATCCACCTTCACAACGATCTGGTACTCATCCTCATATACTATCTCCCCGGGAAAATTGGTATATACGACATAATACGCATGCTGGTATCGCTCAAGCAGCCAGAGGAGCGGATTGATCATCTTCATCATCATTTCCGAGTTTTCGGTCTTAAAATAGCATATCACCTTTTCCTGCCGTTTGCATTGGGGCGGCCAGGGCAGCTCCTCGGCAAACCAGGAATCGATCTCCCTGAAAAGCCCCTCATCCTCCTCATCCATAACACCATCGGAGATCATCTGATTGAGCATGCTGAATATTCCCTTGCCGGTCTTGGTATTGGCCGCCAGTTCCTTACCCTGTATCCTGCAGTACTTAAATTTCATAATACCCTCGATCTTACGAAATTATATTCTCCGGTACGCATCCTATATCTTCATAAATTATAAGACAGCCCGAAAACTATTGCAATCCGTCCCCCGACGCAAACCCTGACCGGCACCTTGAACATCGCCTTGATCAGAGGCTATGAAGGTCGCCTTGATCAGAGGCTATGAAGGCCGCCTTGAACAGATGACCTGTTATCTGATATTATAAATATCTGTACGGGTCCTGTCATCAAAAAGACGGGATAAGGCAGAACAACAGCCTGTATTTCACCCCCTTGGAAATCAGAGCCCGTTCCTTGAATATCAACTAAAAAGAGAGGAATGCCTTATGTACATCGCAAACGAAAAAAGATACGAAAAGATGAAATACAACCGCTGCGGCATGAGCGGACTTATGCTTCCCGCGGTATCACTCGGGCTCTGGCACAACTTCGGAGACACGGGAGTGTACTCCAATATGGAAGAAATGTGTTTCACTGCCTTCGATAACGGGATAACCCATTTCGATCTTGCGAATAACTACGGTCCGAAATACGGAAGCGCCGAAAGCAATTTCGGAAAACTGATGAAAGAGCATTTCATGCCTTACCGCGATGAGATGATCATCTCAACCAAAGCGGGATATGACATGTGGCCCGGCCCTTACGGCAACTGGGGAAGCCGGAAATATCTCATCGCAAGCCTCGACCAGTCCCTTAAAAGGATGGGACTTGATTATGTGGATATCTTTTATCATCACCGGATGGATCCCGATACTCCTCTCGAAGAAACGATGGGAGCGCTCGCCCAGATCGTAACGAGCGGAAAAGCTCTGTACGTCGGTCTTTCAAATTACGACGGAGAGACTCTGGAAAAAGCCTCCGCTATACTTACAAAGCTTAACGTGCCTTTTGTAATAAATCAGAACCGCTACAGTATCCTGGACCGCACGATAGAAAAGAACGGACTTAAGCAGGCCGCCGGAAAACTCGGCAAAGGGATAATATGCTTCTCTCCTCTTGCGCAGGGACTCCTTTCAGGCAAGTACCTCAACGGTATCCCGGAGGACAGCCGTATGCGTACGGACGGGAGATTCCTTAAAGAATCACAGCTTACCGACGAAAACATGACAAGGATCCGCAAACTTGCGGATATAGCCGAAAACCGCGGACAGACCCTGCCGGAGCTCGCGCTTGCCTGGCTTTTAAGACAGGACGTTATAACTTCGGTCCTTATAGGCGCTTCAAGACCGTCTCAGATCATTGCCAATATCAAAGCGCTCGAAAATACCGGGTTTACCGAAGATGAGCTCCGTGAGATCGATGAACTGTCCCTTTAAGGGACAGTTCATTTTTTGACAGATAAAAACTGCCAGTTATGCCCGGTCGTTCGTATATAATATTTGGAACGATGCTGAAGGTAAGAAAGAACATCCTGTTTTCCGGAATACAGTTAAGAACAGAGACCATGGCTGATGCTTCAGGTCTTTTACTGTAATGGATCCCGGACCGAATAAGGAGGATAATATGGATAATCTCAACAATGTAAAACTTAATGATGAAAATCTTGAGCAGGTAAACGGAGGCACCGGGGAAAAGTTCTATCTTGACAACGATCCCCTGTACCTCAAGTTCCTTTCGATCATAAGCGAGAAGCTTCCCGATAAAGGTGACGGCATGAGTTCCAGAGCCGCCATGATAAGCTCCTTCAGGAACTGGATAAACAACGGGATGCCTGAAAACATAGGCGACACCGGCAAGAATAAAAAAGCTTAACGGTGTTTTTCCTTCCCTGCCTTATCATTTCAACCACAGCCTGGCTTGTTGTCATGCTTACCGATCGGCGCACGACGGCAAGCGGGTTTTTATTGTTACTCTCCGCCTTTTTTCTCGGCTGCCTTATGATCTCCGAAGTTCTGGGAAACCCCGGGCTTTTTTCCGAGAATCTCCTTCTCCATATATTGCTTGATATCGAGCTGCTTTTTCTTGCGGCGCTCCTCATCGCCTACCCTCTGATACTGTTCCCGGTGTTTCTGATAGGCGGGATCGTGCTTACGGTCAAGGAGGGAATGCGTCCCCGCAATATCCTTTCAATTGCGCTCGCTCTCCTGCTTATAGCTTTCGATATCGTATATCCGTTCCTGTTTGATGTCTCCCGTCCAAATACCGCAACGATGATCTACTGGTATATAACGATGATCTCCCTTTATTTAGTGATCCAGCTTGCGTCATACTGGATATCCGCCCTGCTGAACCTTATCCATATAAGAAAAGACCGCGGACTGAGATACGTTGTCGTCTTAGGCGCCGGACTGCGCGGAAAGGAGCCCACTCCGCTTCTTGCATCAAGGATCGACAGGGGGATCAGGGTTTACAGGGATAATCCCGGCTGCAGGCTCATATTCTCGGGGGGACAGGGTAAGGACGAACAGGTATCCGAAGCCCGGGCCATGGCGGATTATGCTTTGTCCGCAAACGTTCCGGCCGAGGACATCATACTTGAAGACCGTTCCGTAAATACCGTGGAGAATATCCGGTTTTCTTCCGATCTGATGGATGCGAAAAAGGGGCCCTTTGCGGTCGTCACCAGCTCATATCATCTGATGCGGGCGCTTCTTATAGCCAGAAGGCTTAAGCTGAAATGTACCGGCTACGGTGCGAGGACAAGACTTTATTTCTCGCTGAATGCCTTTTTGCGGGAATATGTTGCCTACTTCAGGGACAACCGGTATCTTTGCCTTATCCAGCTCGCGGGACTGACGTTACTCTATATCGCATTCTGGACAGGAATACATCAATGAAAAAAAGACTCATCACTCTGACTATCTGCTTATGTCTTATTCTTTCGGGACTCCTCTCATCGGGCTGCACGTCTGACCTGCCGAAGGCCGGCAGGGTCGGAGAAACCGCTACAGACACCGTGTCCCCCCTGCCTTCTCCTGCTGCAGGAGACACCGGGACCGCAGAGGACGCCGGGGCCAAAGGAGACGTTGATGCCGCGGAAGATGCCGAGGCCACGGGAAACGCCGGGACTACCGGAGACACCGGGACCGCAGAGGACGCCGGGGCCACGGATCCTTCGGATCCATATAGTGAGGTGGTTTTGGAAACCGCCCTTCCCGAAGACGAGGGGATAAGAAATGAATGCCTTGACCTGATAGATGAGATCATCACAAATGATGTGGCATACGGCTTTCCCGGAGCGCAGCTTGCCGTTATGCGCAACGGCAGACTCATCTATCATAATTCATGGGGATACAAGAATATCGATCCGGACGATCCGATAACCGACGATACCCTTTTTGACCTCGCCTCCGTCACCAAGATGATATCCGTAAACTATGCGATACAAAAGCTCGTAACAGACGGCGAACTCGATCCGGATGCAAAGATTACCGAGTATCTCGGCCCCTCCTTTGCGGAGGATGTGATCGATATACGATATAAAGACGGGGTGAATACAGATCTCGAAACACAGAAAAAATGGAAAAAAGAACTCGCCATCATAGATCTGATGATGCATCAGGGCGGATTTCCGGCCGATCCGAAATATTGTAATCCTAATGTAGATGCCACGACACAGGAATACGATCCTGATGCGACAAATGTGCTCTTTAGCGGAAACAGCGGTGACGAAACCACAAAGCGGCAGACGATAGAAGCGATCTGCAAAACCCCCCTACTTTACGAACCCGGTACGAAGACCCTGTACTCCGATGTGGACTATATGATACTCGGTCTTGTCGTGGAAAAGGCTGCAGGCACCGATCTCGACACCTATCTCAAGGAGAACTTCTGCTATCCGCTTGGATTAAAGCATGTTACCTATACCCCAATAAAAAACGGTTTTAAGAAAACGGACTGTGCCGCAACCGAGCTTAACGGTAACACAAGAGACGGTTATGTGTATTATGACGGTATACGAACCTATACACTCCAGGGTGAAGTGCATGATGAAAAAGCCTGGTATTCTATGGGAGGGATATCCGGACATGCCGGACTGTTTTCCAATGCCTGCGATCTTGCAAGGCTTGGGAATCTGATGCTTGACCCCGTACTTCCCGGCCGGGAAGGCAGCGTTTGTTTTTCCCCGGAGGTGATCGACCTTTTCACCTCACCCAGTTCGGACGACAGGCAGAACTGGGGACTTGGCTGGTGGAGACAGGGAAATATGGAAAGGGTAAAGTACTTCGGTTCAAAAGCCGGTCCGGATACTTTCGGTCACCAGGGCTGGACCGGGACCCTTCTCATGATAGATCCCGAAAAACAGCTCGTGATCGCATTCCTGACAAATAAAATCAACTCTCCGGTCACCGATAAGGAGACCGACTACAACAAGTTTGACGGCAACTGGTATACCACCGCCACTCTGGGCTTTGTACCGGAGATCCTCTATACCGGAATGGACGAAAACGGCGATATCTCGGCAGAACTCGAAGCGATCGTAAATAAGCTTCAAAGCTCCGCCGAAGAGCAGGTCACTCCGGATATGTCACCGGATCACCCCGCCGTCAAAAATCTGGAAAGCAAGAGGCAGCTTGGAAACTAATCCTCTTTTCTGCCCTTTACCACGTAGAGAGGGGCCGTTCTTTCATTTTCGAAAGCAACGATGATCCCGTCTCCCTCGGCCATCCGCATATGTATCCCGGCAAATTCTCCGTTATAAACGTACAGGCCGGTCATATTCAGGAAGGGATGCCACTCTCCGTCTCCCCAGGCATAATCGATATTATCGAGCACATACTGTTCGCAGAATTCCTGGCAGACATAACCCTTGTCAAGAAGCTCTACGGTCACTCTGTCCCAGTCTTCCTGGGTGTACTCGCGGCCCGCGGCATATATCCCTCTCGAGGCATAGGCATCCATGGGCTTGATGATATAGTGATCCTTGTTTTTCCTGATCTCTTCCGGATCTATGCTTCCGGTTGAATACACAAAGGTCTTCGGGATATGCTTTTCAACGAATTCCCTTTCTTCCTCGGTAAGGAAACTCTTCGTCCTGTCCAGATGCAATACGCGGAAAAGATTCTTCGAATGGATCGCCTGGGTACAAAAAGCCCCCGCCATGAACACATTATCGTCCCGGACACAGTTTAAGAGCGCCGAAGCTTCTTCATAATGCGCCATCAGATCCGCCGTGACGACTCTGCGGTATACCGCATCGATCCTGTTGCCCGTCGCCGAATAAAGGGCTCCGTCTCTGTATTCAAGCGAACGGATATCGCAGATCTCGCAGTTGAAACCCGCTTCCTGAAATCTCTGCGCAAATTCCCAGAAGTCACAGATCGTTGAATACTCAAGGAAATCCACAAGTGCGACATTCGGCTTCTGTCTTTTTTTGGGATATGTATTGTAGAGATCCATGAATGCCTTAACCCAGGTATCAAAAAGCTCAAAAACCTCAAAATCGTAATGTCTGATCACTTCCTGATGTGCGGGATTGTGGATCAAAGCTCTCCGCATCTCCGCATCCCTTAGCATCGAAGCGGTCCCGTCGGCATTGACCTCGCAAAATTTGAAATCACCGGTGTCCTCATTGTAAAAGATATCCATCCTTGCGATCGCCAGATAGCCCTCATACTGCATTGGAAGGAGCATAAGCTCCTCAAGCTCTTTTGAAAAAGGGAACAGCTTTCTGTAATCCTCTTTCTCCCGGTACTCTTTGATGACTTTATCAAATATCGTATGCGCCGTGGAGGCGATCTTCCTGAAATACTCTATCGTCTCCTCCCCGTAGATCTTGGGGATCTGAA
>JAILQK010000059.1 GCA_024699045.1 Lachnospiraceae bacterium
ACAGATCTTTCAGCTGGAATGAACCGGTCAGTGATCCGGAAGCGGTTTCCTCCAGCGATTATATCTTTACCGGAACGATCGATGAAAGCCTGAGTCAGGAGCTTTCCCCGTTGTGCACCGACGGTGCGCTAAAAGAAAAAACGGTATACCGCGTTATCAATGACAGTAACGGCATCTCTTTGGAAGCGATGAATTGAATGTGGCCCTGGGGGACGGAGTCGGGGGGTCACCTGCTGTAGTGGACTATGGGTTGACTATAGGTGGCCTATAGGGACGGAGTCGAGGGGTCACCCTCTCCGGATCAGGTATAGGTATTCGATCGCTGAAGATCTCTAAAACATCTCTAAAACAGCAGTAAATCAAATGACAATGCATCACTGAACATGTTAAAATAAAAAAGTGCCCGCAGTATGGGGGTTTATTTTTGTAACCTTAAATTCAGGGAGAATATTGATGGATAACAGAAGACAATGTTTCCGGGATAAAAAAGCAGACCATAATCGCAGGAGAAGCTCAAGATTTATCGCTGTCTTACTTATAGCAGCGCTAATGATATCGGGCAATCCGGTCGCAGTATTTGCAGATGGGGTTTCGGATAATTCTTCCGCGAATGAAAACAGCTATACCGAAAGTGCCACCGCAGATCAGGAAGTGACTTCCGTCGATAACGATGCAACCGAAGAACAAACAACGGAAGCAGTCTCAGCCGATACGACATCCGTGTCAGAAAACGTCTCTTCGGAAGCTGCGGTCTCCGGTGATTCGGCTACTGTGTCAGCTGTGTCAGCGGATCCCACGAGCGAAGTTGATGAGGTATCCGTATCAGAAGATATAGCTTCGGCGTCCGATAATACCGTGTCAGGGGACGAGACGGATGGATATGAATATTTCGGGTACATAGAGGGCGAAGAAGCGCATGGTGAAGCCGGACAAGCCCTGAGGAGAAGGCTTTTCAGCGCGGCAGTAGGTGATCTTGATTATTATCATGAGTATTACAATCAGCTTGGAGAATATGGAAAACAGATATACCAGTTCATGGTAGATAACGCAGACAAATTTATCGATGCGGAAACTATGCCGGAGCTTATCATAGAGTGTGAGGGATATTCGCTTACTCATGAGGGCCTTGTTGAAGCGATAGATGATGTGATGGCACAGCAGAATAAGGCGCATGCCGCTTTTGATCTTGATCATCCGGAGATATTCTGGCTGTATAACAATGCATTTAAGTGGGAATATTACGGATCCACTGCAAACGGAGCAGTCACTGTAAAAGTGATTCCCTCTGCCAAAGCGGGATATGATTCATTGACTATATATGAAGACCGTGCTGCCGTAGAGGCTGACAGATCAGAGATGGAGTCCAATATCAGCACTATCCTGACCGAGGAAACGTATAAGGATGAGATTTATGATCAGCTTGCAGTCATAAACGACTGGCTGTCAAACAATAACTACTATAACAGATATGTTTCAAAAGGATATAGCGAGCGGGCAAATGATAAGACATGGAAAAGCTCCGCTGCGCTTACAGCGCAGGAATGGCTCAGCTCGGCGGGTGATTATGGAGACTCGTCGGCTCCCGTATGTGAAGCATATGCCAGGGCTTTCAAGGTGGTCTGCGACAGACTGGATATCCCATGTATCCTGGTTCTCGGAGAAAGCCATATGTGGAACTATGTACAAACGGACGACGGGAACTGGTATGCCGTAGATGTGACATGGGACGATCCCGTAAGAAGTAATGAATACACAGAGCGCATCACACCGGATAACTATATCCACAGGTACCTTATGGTAGGGAATGATACCGTGGTCGAAGGGGAGACAAAGACCTTTCTTGAGGACGGACATCAACCGAACGGCACATTCTGGGCCGGGGGAGAGGTGCTGCCCACACCTTCCATTTCTTCGGAAAGGTATGAAAAACCGACATCCTTAAGCATAGAGATCAAAACAATACCGGGCACTGATGAGGCTTCATCCGGAAAAGACGATACCCTTCTTATCGGTAAAAAATATGCACTTCAATATGAAGTGACGCCGACCTCTTTTAAGGATCAGGTAAATATAGACAGTATAACAAGCAGCGATGAAAGTATCATTTCTGTGGCCGACGATAAGTC
>JAILQK010000070.1 GCA_024699045.1 Lachnospiraceae bacterium
GGGAGAGACGCAAAGACTATAATAGGAAATTGCGATACGTATGTGTATATGGGAGGAAATGATGTAAGTACAGCCATGGCGGTGTCTGAACGATGTGATATACCGCTTAAGAAGATATTAAACATGCCGGTTGGGACCACGTGGATATTTCGAAGGGGGCAGGCTCCGGTTAACAGTGAAAACTATGATCTGGATTCATTGTTAAAGCAGATTAAAAAAAGCAAGACAGATAATATGGAAAGGCAGGCAGTATGAGGATCAGATCAAAGTCGGCTGTTTTTACTGTCATAAAAGCGGTGATGATGTTCATATCGTACCTTGCGATCACGATATTCATTACGTTTGAGGAGATCATCCGTATGCTTATCACCGGCAGGATAAAAACGAAAGCGCTGATAGCGACAACTATCACAGGGCTCATTTTGCTTATAAGGCAGAATACGATCGCAGCCTTTATCATTGGCGGTATCTTCCTTTTGGCAGGAGTGGTCATTAGTTTATTATTAACAATTGATGAGGTAACCGTACCTGGCAAGAGAGATTCGGATGATCTTTTTTCTGAAAACCGGAAAAAGGACGATGATCCTTTTTCTGAAAACAGTATAGAGGACGGTGATCTTTTTTCTGAAAACAGTATAAAGGACGACGATCCTTTTTCTGAAAACAGTATAGAGATCGATGATCTTTCTTTTGAAAACAGTGTAGAGACTGATGATCATAAAACAGAGGAGGCAGAGAATACATGTGACAGTCCAGAAATGTTTATGATGGATATCAGTGATGAAGATATGAGGGATCTCGGTAAGATGCTTGAATGGGCTAAAGAGTACTGCGATCTTATGAAAAGAAAGAGACTGTAGAAAATAAAAGAATCTGTTTCGGCCTGATGCGGACCGAAAATATATTGTTGATTTAGACAGTGAAGTATGATAAAATAAATTTTCCCATGAAAATGGCAAATAAAAAGCCATATAATAAGACGTATTAGAAGGTCTTATTTTTCTAAAACTAAAATAATAAGCATTTATTATTTTCTAATCCGCATATATATTATGTCAGGAGAGATCCGATATAATATTTATGGTAAAACAACATCCACATATTGCATCCCCCGGAGACAGAGGTGTCAATAGCCAAAAGGGCAGAGGATGCGTCTAAGCAGTACAGGAAACCGGAAAACAGATACAATTTCATAAGGAGGTATGAATGACATATCCGACCATTGATATGGAGGCTACAGGTCGAAGGATAAAGGAACTTCGCAAGCAGCATCATCTGAAGGTGGAAGAGATTGCCGAGTTCATGGGGTTTGAATCCGAACAGGCCATATATAAGTGGCAGCGAGGAGAAAGCCTTCCCAAAATTGAAAATCTTTTTGCATTAAGCAGGATTTTTGGAATCAAGGTGGATGACATCATTATAGAAAAAACAGAAGAGGACGAAAGTCCTCTTCTTCCTTTCCCGAAGACACTATACCGGTAGTTTATTACAAAACAAATTCAGTTGTTTAATAATGATCATCAGAAGGGGCATCAGAAGAGTCATCAGAAGGATCATTTATCATTTCAGTCGTATACAGAGGATCACATTGGAGAATAGGAGGAAATATGAGTCAGAAAGTCAATGCTACATGGCTGCCGTCGATAGAAGTGGAAAGCGCACATGGTACAAGGGAGGTCAGCCTATCTACCAGACATCTCATGGACAGGATCGTTTTCCTTTCAGGCGAGATAGATGAGGATATGGCCAATTCATTTCTGTCACAGTTGTTGTTTCTGGAGGGGAGCGGAGACGAACCGATAACCGTATATATTAACAGTCACGGGGGATTGGTCGATGCCGGGTTGATGATATATGACGCGATACAGGGAAGCGATCTGAAGATCAATATCGTCTGCACCGGGATAGCGGCGAGCATGGCTGCCATAATCCTCGCGGGAGGTCAGAAGGGGAGAAGATATATCCTTAGGCACAGCAAGGTCATGATCCATGAACCCCTGATCTCCGGTGGGGTAGGGGGATCTGCGACATCCATTAAGAACATCTCGGAGTCTATACTGGAGACTAAAAGGATCGCAAATGGGATACTTGCCAGACATACCGGGAAAACCCCGGATGAGATCAATGAGGCGACTACGTTTGATAATTATATGAATGCTGAGGAAGCGGTGGCATTCGGGATATGTGACCGTATAACAGAGAGTATAAAACCGGAGCAGTAACTCCGGCACACTGATCGACACACTAAAGGCGTATTAAAGGGATACCGCCTTGGTCACCGAAGCTGTTATGTATTATTATATAGTGATAAGGAGGGTGAGATCATGATCACAGTTCTTTGCTATGGAGATTCAAATACATACGGCTATGTTCCGGAGACCGGGCTGAGGTATCCCAGGAATATACGCTATCCCGGAAGATTGCAGCAGCTTTTGGGAGATGATTACGCGGTCATCGAGGAGGGCTGTAATGGACGGACCACGATACATGACGATCCGATCGACGGCTGGAAGAACGGACTGGATTACCTTAAGCCGTGTCTTAACTCTCACAAGCCTGTAGATATCGTGATCCTGATGCTGGGAAGTAATGACCTGAAGGCAACATTCCATCTGACAGCGAAGGAGATAGCTGACGGAGCCGGAACTTTAGTAGAGGTGATAAAGAGTTTTACCAGGGAAAAGCAGGATCACATTCCTAAGATAATCCTTGTGTCACCGCCGGAGATCGGCAAGGGAATAAAATCATCTCCTTTTTATGGCGCGTTTTATGAAGAGGCAATAGAGGAATCAAAGAAGTTTCCGGGGTATTATAAGGAGGTGGCCGATAAGCATGGTTGTATATTCTTTAATGCCGCAAATTATATCTATCCTTCCGAAACGGATTCACTTCATCTGACACCCGAGGGACACAGGATACTCGCAGAAGAGCTCTTTAAGGTTATAACTGAGCAGGGCAGGAGTTTTTAGATGCTGATCAGTATCGCGTGGATACTTTTGTCGGGATTACTTTTAGGAACCCTGTGCAAGAAGATCCGGTTTCCGAGCCTTTTCGGGATGATAATCGCCGGAGTGATCATAGGGCCCTATGCTCTGAATCTGATAGATCCC
>JAILQK010000106.1 GCA_024699045.1 Lachnospiraceae bacterium
TCTATCTCCTCAGGCTCTATCCCGAAAGCGATATTTTCTCTTATCGACTCGTCCGACAAAAAGATCGTCTGAGGGATATAAGCGAGTCGTTCCGCCCAGGTCATGGGATATTCATGCACATTCATCATTCCGTATCTGACCTCCCCGCTTTTCGGGAAGAATATCCCGAGGATAACATCCGCAAGGGTCGACTTCCCGGCTCCGGTGGTCCCTATCAGTCCTACGGAGCTTCCGGCCGGGATCTTAAATGATACATCCTTCAGCACATCGGTCTTTGTATTGGGATAGGCAAAGCTTAGACCCTCCGCGGTGATCTCCCCTGCTTCGGACAGATCCGGCGCATTGCTCTCATCCTTGTATTCTATCTCGAGCATGTCCTCCGTCTCCTTAAGATCATGATAGATAAGATCTATGGAGGGCATCAGGAAGGATATCCCGTTGAAATAGTTTGCTATCTTGCCGACAGACGGCAAAAGCTTGAATGCCGCTACCGCAAACGCTGCAAGCTCCGGGACTATCGAGTTCATATCGGTCCCCGTAAGGACCTTCCCTATCATGACCGCAAGGATGCCCGCCATGCATACCATCTCGATCAGATATTTGGGTACGGCCCCGAAAAAGTTGGTATGGATCAGGGCGTTCATCTTTTGCTTCCCGCCGTAAACAAACTTATTAACGAAGTACTTTTCTCTGTGGAGTATCTTGATATCCTTGACCGCTCCCAGGGCCTCCTCTATCGCCTGATGCATGCGCCCGTCATATTCCTGGTTGATCTGTCCGTATCTGTTGGCCCTTTCTTTGGTAAAAAGCATATACAGTCCGATGCTTATCCCTAGCACCAGCGCGATCGATACGGTCATCACGGGATCCTGTATCAGAAGATAGGCGACCAGAAGTCCCGACAGCAAAAGCTCGGATATAAGGCTCAAAAACTGGAGGATGAGCTGGAAGAGCCTTTCGCTGTCAAGCATTATATTTCTTATCATGTCCGAGGTATTGTGATCCAGATGATAGATATAGGGCTTTTTCATATAGCAGTCCACAAGCCTTGCCTCGACCTTCAGCTGGTTGTGATAGATAAAACCGTAAAGGAAGTAATACATAAGGCTCAGATACAGATTTTTTACGATATAGATGACGATTATCGCCGCGGCAAGTCCTACAAACATCTGCTGCGGCTCATAGAGCGAAAATATATCCCTGAAGCTTCTCAGGAAGAAATTGCTCTCTGTTTTTTCCGGAGAGGTCACTATGGTCGTAAGAGGCATGAAAAGCGATACTCCCAAAAGCTCCATGACGGCCCCTATAAAGATCGCAACAAGCAGAACGATCATGCCGCGCTTTTGCTTCTTATCGAATATATATGAGATTTCGGAAATGAGCTTTTTCATAGCAGGCTTCTGATTTTCCTGTCAAGGCACGCCAGACGCCTTTTACGGCGTATCCTTTTGCGCGTTTTCTCATCCGATCTTTCAAGCTCTTTTTCTATGAGCTCGTCCATGATCTTCGTGTGATCCTCTTTGTCTACCGATGAGAGGCCTCTGCCCTCGTTATAAGCGGTCCCGAATTCCCCGGTGCAGTAGAATTCATGATCCCTTGCGAGCACGAGGAGCAGTTCAAAATCCTCAAACAGACTCCTGGTTGTATCATATCCTCCCGCAGCCCGGAGTGTTTCCGTCTTTAGGATATAATCCCGCATGATAGAATCCCATTTTTTTGTTATCAGAAGATCCTCATATACGTTCCCGCTGAGGTAATATGACTTGTCTCTTAATTTTGAGTTTGACTTCCCTTCGGGATTGATGAATTTAACGGCCGAATAAGCGATGATATCCCCTCCCTTTTCCTTCTGAAGGTTCATCTCAAGCGCAAGCTTTTCCGGATTGAAATAGTAGTCATCCGCATCGATAAAGGTTACGTATTCGGTATCGACAAGCGACAGTCCGAGATTTCTGGTATTGCTTACTCCGGAGTTTTCCGGCTTATAATGCGCCCGGACACTCGGATATCTTTTGGTCAGCCGGTCTATGATCTCCCCGGAACCATCCGTTGAGGCATCATCCACTATTATCACCGCAGCCGGTTTGTATGTCTGCGCGATTATGCTTTCTATACATTTGGTCAGATAAGGCTCTTTATTGTAATTCGGTACCACAACGGTAAGTCCCTCTGTCATTTCACAAATTCCTCCACATCTGAAAATCTGTCTATATTCGATAATATCCAGCCTTCATCCTTCTCCCACCACTTATCGGCAAGGAGCTTATCCCGCTGCTCCTCCGTAAAGCGGTATTTGATCGTCTTCGCAGGAATCCCGACATTTATCGAAAACGGCGGAAGATCCTCGGTGACCACAGCCCCCGCTCCGACTACGGCGCCGTCTCCTATGTTTACTCCACCCATGATGAGCACATTACTCCCGATCCAGACGTCGGAGCCTATACGGGTACGCTCCGACGGCTTCTCCTGAAAGCGGTCCTGCTTCA
>JAILQK010000111.1 GCA_024699045.1 Lachnospiraceae bacterium
AGGACACCGATATGGCATCGGAGATCATGAAGCTTCGAAAGGAGCAGCTCCTGAATAAGACTCAGCAGCAGCTTGCCCAGAAAAATAAAGAGGATCGTGCGGCGCAGGCAGGGGCACTGCAGAATATCCAGCTCCATTGAACCGATCGGGATAAGGGGAACACATAATAAACAGAAAAGCTTTCGGGGGGAACTCCGAAAGCTTTTTTCGTCGGGTTACGAAAGAGTGGTAGTATTCAGATATCTGATCGATTGTAAAAGGATAATCAATTGTAGTAAAATAAATTGGAATGTTGACTTCTTTACGTCTGAAGTCTGTAATTCATTCAAGAATCCACACTAAAATTATAAGGAGAGCATTGAAATGCTCAATAAACTGAATTATCTTGACGGTATTCATAAAACTATACTGGTTGTAGACGATGAGTTTGTAGGGAGGGAGATCCTCGGGGCGATCCTGGGGGGCCAATATAATATCATCTATGCGGAGAACGGCGAAGAAGCTCTTCAGATGATAAGGAACAATGAAAAAATCCTGTCCGCAGTGCTTCTCGATCTCATGATGCCTGTGATGGATGGATTCGAGGTTCTGGATGTTTTAAAGGAGGATGCAAGATACCGTTCGATACCGGTGATAGTCCTTACATCGGAGAAACAGGCAGAGGTTGAAAGCCTGAAAAGGGGCGCCGCAGATTTCATCACCAAGCCATATGATACCCCCGAAGTCATCATTGCCCGTGTAAGGCGGATCATAGAACTTTCAGAAAAGAGGCTTGTGATACAGTCTACGGAGCGTGATGAGTTAACCGGACTTTTTACGCGAACCTTCTTTTACGAATATGCCATGCTTATGGACCGATATCATTCCGACAGGGAGATGGATTCAGTCTCTATAAACATAGAACATTTTCACCTTGTAAACGAAATACACGGACGTGAGTTCGGAGACTGGACGCTCCGGATCCTGGGCGAAGCTATCCGGGATCATGCGCGAGAAAACGAGGGGATAGCCGCAAGAGGCGATTCCGATGATTTTTACATGTATATAAACCATCAGGAAAATTATGATGTTTTGGAAAAACGCTTAAAAGAGGCGCTTTCGGAACTCTCCGGAACTGCACATATCAAAGTGAGGATAGGGGTCTATTCCAGTACGGCAGACAGCCGGGATGTCGTAAACAGATTTGACAGAGCCAGACTTGCCGCCAATACACTAAGAGGCAAGTTTAATCAGACGGTTGCTTATTTTGATCAGGATCTGAAACATAAGGTTTTTTTTGAAGAACGGTTGATAAACGATATCCATGAGGGAATAGACACAAAACAATTTGAAGTATATTTTCAGCCCAAGTACGATATAACCGGAGAAAAGCCCACATTAAGTGCAGCTGAGGCCCTGATAAGATGGAGACATCCGGAGTTCGGAATGATCTCCCCCGGAGACTTTGTATCTCTTTTCGAGGAAAACGGACTTATACAAATGGTAGACCGTTTCGTATGGAAAGAGACGGTTTCTTCGATCAGGCATTGGAAAGACACATACGGCATTACCCTGCCGGTATCCGTAAATGTATCAAGGATAGATATCTACGATCCCGATATAGAAAAAAGGATAGACGGACTTATAAAAGAATACGGTCTTTTGCCAAAGGATCTTCATCTTGAGATCACGGAGTCGGCTTATTCCGATAATGCGGCTCAGATGATGGAAGTTGTACAGAATTTCCGGGAGAAGGGCTATCTGATAGAGATGGATGATTTCGGGGCAGGATACTCGTCTTTGAATATGCTGGCAAATCTTCCGATAGATGTGCTCAAGCTGGATATGAAATTCATCCAGGAGATTCATAAAGACAAGCGTTCTCTGCGAATGGTACAGCTGATCATGGACATAGCGGGATTTCTCGGCGTTCCCGTGGTTGCGGAGGGCGTGGAATTAGAGGAGCAGTATAAGCTGCTTAAGGAAACGGGATATCAGCTTATACAGGGATATTATTTCTCCAGACCGGTTCCGGCACATGAGTTTGAGGAGCTTATCAAAGAGGAGCAGGACAAAAGGAGGAATAGGGAATGATCACAGTCGAAGCTTTAAGGGAGTATGGAGCGAATACTGAAGAGGCGCTTGTGCGCTGTATGGGAAATGCAGAGCTTTATACAATGCTTGTCGGGGAGTCATTGAAGGACGTAAATTATGAAAAGCTTAAGACGGCGATCGAAAACAAAGATTATGATGAAGCGTTTTCGGCAGCTCATGCCCTCAA
The DNA here is from genome assembly GCA_024699045.1 of Lachnospiraceae bacterium. Classification (GTDB taxonomy): domain Bacteria; phylum Bacillota; class Clostridia; order Lachnospirales; family Lachnospiraceae; genus NK4A144. Next base: position 2,261 of record JAILQK010000111.1, read on the forward strand.
GGGTGTTCTGACTAATCTGTCCCTTACTCCGCTTGCTGAGCCCGTGACGGAGATCGTGGATTCCGTGAGAGCTCATGATGACAGGGATTACAGCGGACTTATTACAAAAATCGATGAGGAGCTGTCCCGGCTTAAGGCGCTGGCATGAAAATCACGGGATACTTTTCGTCTTTCAGACAGAAAGACTGGACAGGTGCTTTTGCAAAGCTCCGGGGATGGGGCACCCGGTTATTTGATAAATAAACTAAAATAAGGTATTATGATTTGATGCGACTGATGCCGCGGACGGTGTTACGTGAGTAGCAATAAGAGTAAGATTCGGAGGAGTGATAAATGTCGACAAATGAAAAAGCGCAGGGCGGATGGCGCGCAAACAAATGGGTCCGCGCAGCAATACCCGCATTGCTTCTTCATTGCAGTATAGGTACTGTTTATTGCTGGTCGGTTTTCAGTCAGGAGATCGCCGATCATATAGGTCATGAGAAATCCAGTGTCGAGTGGGCATTCAGCTTTGCCATATTCTTCCTGGGAATGTCAGCGGCTTTTCTCGGAAATGTAGTCGAGCGTGATATTCACAGATCATCACTTATAGCTACCATCTGTTTTTCGGTCGGTATGCTGCTTACGGGATTTTTCATTTATTACGGCGGCAATCATAAGGGCAGTGTATTAGCGCTGGTCGGCATATTTATAAGCTATGGATTTATCATGGGAGTCGGACTCGGAACAGGATATCTGTCTCCGGTAAAGACGCTCATGCTCTGGTTTAAGGATAATAAAGGTCTGGCTACCGGACTGGCGGTCGCCGGTTTTGGAGCAGCCAAGGCTATCGCAAGTCCGATAATGACAGCGATCCTTAATTCAATGGAGGGCGGCGTATATAAAATGTTCTGGATCCTGGGGGTCGCGTATTTTGTTATGATGTTCTGCGGACATCTGCTGCTTGCGAAACCCGCGGACTGGCATGAACCCGGTTCGGGAGAGAAGAAACCGAGTACCTGGGAGGTCATAAAGTCAAAGCCCATAACAAACTATATCGGCATATGGGTAATGTTCTATATCAACATCACATGTGGTCTGGCCCTCATCTCTCAGGAAAAGGCAATAGTCAAGTGTATTGGTCTTGTCGCCTTTGCGGGGATCATTTCTTCGGTGTCGGCTATATTCAATGCCGGCGGACGTTTAGGTTTCTCAGCGTGGGCGGATTATATGAAGGACAG
>JAILQK010000144.1 GCA_024699045.1 Lachnospiraceae bacterium
CGGAGAAAAGATAGGCTACTGTATGCAAAGCCCCAATCAGATGATCTCAAAACCGATGATCTATGATGAGGTGGCACTCGGACTTGTCACAAGAGGTTTTCCCTCTGATGAAATTGAAAAAAAGGTTTTTGAAACCCTTAAAATCTGTGGTTTATATCAATTCAGGAACTGGCCCGTCTCCGCTCTTTCCTTTGGTCAGAAAAAGAGGGTATCGATTGCCTCGATCCTGGTTTTAAATCCTGAGCTCATCATTCTGGATGAACCTACCGCAGGGCAGGACTACCGGCATTATACTGAGATGATGGAATTCATCAAAAGACTCAGGGATGAGCTTGAGGTTTCTATCCTGATGATCACACATGATATGCATCTGATGCTGGAATATACCGACAGGACTCTTGTCCTTACAGACGGAAAGCTGCTTATGGATGCAAGGCCTGAGGAGGTACTCACCGATGATGAAATATGCGACAGGGCATATCTGAAGCGGACTTCCCTGTATGATCTTGCAAGGAAATGTGATATAGACCGGCCGGATGAATTTGTGGCTGCATTTATCAACTGGGACAGAAAGAACAGATCGGAAAAATAATATGAGCAGAATGATCTCTTATGAAAAAAAAGATACACCTATCCATAAACTCAGCGGTTTTACCAAGCTGGTATTTTTCCTTTTGTGGTGTATGACAAGTGCCCTGACCTTTGATACAAGGATACTTATTTTGATGATAGTGATCGGAGGCATTATCTATGCTGTATCCGCCACCAGGTGGAAGCAGGTGAGCGGTGTCTTCATGGCGGTCATGTTTTTCATGGTCATCAATCTGATATGTATCTTCTTCTTTGCCCCTTATCAGGGCTGCAAAATATACGGAAGCCGAACGGATATAGTTCATTTATTTGGAAATTACACACTCACAAAGGAACAGCTGTTTTATGAATTCAACGTTTTTATTAAATACTTCACTGTCATTCCCTCTGTGTTCATTTTTCTTGTAACCACCGATCCCAGCGAACTGGCTTCTTCCCTAAACGGGATAGGTGTTCCCTATACCATGTCCTACTCCCTGGAGATCGCGCTCAGGTATATTCCTGATATCCAGGATGAGTTTCACAAGATCAAAAATGCACAGGAGGCCCGCGGTATAGAACTCAGTTCAAAAGGAAGACTCATAGACCGTATCAAAAATACGGCGATCATCATTTTTCCTCTTCTCTTTTCCACTATGGAAAGGATCGATGTAGTAAGTAATGCCATGGAGCTTCGGGGCTTCGGAAAGAAGAAGAAACGCAGCTGGTATTCCAAAAAGCCGCTTTTGAAGGCAGACTATCTGACAATAGCTTTTATTATCATATTTTTTGCACTTACCATGGTGATCACTTATCATGACGGCAACCGCTTCTACAACCCCTTTATTTAATGAGTACTGAATATGCCATATGATCATTGATAGGTTCTGCTACATTTTTCATAACAAGGCAAACACTGGCTGTCATAACTAGGTTTTTTGAACACTTTTTCGCAACTCACGCACCGGAAACAATCGGGCTCATTATCACTAGGTTAATCCGGTAGTACATATATGCGATTCTTCGGTTCTTCCGGGTCTGCCGGTAGCACGTTAATCCCGCCTGATACCTTTTCCATATTATCATCATTAATATCTTTTTTATTATCAATCATCATTTGTCTTCCCGCCTTTATAAACAACAAGTCATTCTATAGATATTATACGTCAAAATTAACCTGATGGATATTTTTTCTGTAACAGCTCATTCACATAGCTTTCCAGATAAGGATCTCTTTTTGTTGTCAGTCCGCCGGCTATGAGCAATTCTACAATCTCACCGGCTATCCCCTCTACCAGAGATATAACCCTGTCTTTATAGTTTAACCTTTCAGGATGATACCGGCTTCCTTCCCATGCTTCAGTATTGCATTTCGTGTCCGCAAGCTCCTGTATCCTTCCGGCAAAGCTCTCTGAATCTTCTATATCCTTTAACGCACGGTATGTCCATTTGTAATACGGAGGATATTCCCTTTTTAGCAGAAAGAAAAGTTCCATTGCCGCCTTTAATCCATTTATCCTGCATATTTCCGCCGCCACGGTATCGTTTCTTGTCATGCAGCGGGCATAATTAACCTGTAGTGCAGCGGAATAGTCATGTAACTGCTCTGCTATTCTTAACCTCCATATCTTTTCCGGATAATAATCAAGAAGAAGTCTCCTGAATGCAGTGAATTTTCCCGGATCATCCCGAAATATGACCCCGTTTGTCGCAGTCTTCAGGCAGGAATGATCGAGTGAATACCATTGTTGCTCTGTCATCACGCAGTTATCGGTATCGCAGTCGATTCGAAGAATATTGGAATAGAAGTCATGTACAGTCATAACTCCCCGGCGCTCGCGCAGTCTTTCTGTGTAGTATTTCCGCTCAACACTGTCCACAAGCTCATTGTAAGCTATGGACAGATCATATCCGAATCTGTCCATATCCTCATCTGTAAGCCACAGACAAACTCCTGTACCAAAATCATGGTCTCTGGATATGAGGTCATCATAACCAAAACAGTCGGAACCTTCTCCGGCTATTCCCACTGCTATCCTGTCCTCATATTCCCCAAACCTCGTTGAATATTCTCGTGCGGCGGAGCCGCCTGTCCGGTGTGGCGAGAGCCACGTGTCCGGACTGACGGGAGCCACTTTATTATAATGATTAATGTTACTGTGCTTCGGCAGGATCTAATCCGTATACCTCACGCATTGAGATATCCTTTGATGGATCTATGCCAACGATGTTGATCTTGTATGAATCATAAGAGATCCTATCCATGATCGCATCGGCGAGGGTGCCCTCGCCTCCGAGTTGATCATACCAGCCTTCTTCTAAGAACTGTGAACAGAAAATGGTAGAAGAATGCTTTCTTCTCTTACTGATCACCTCAAAGAGGTTTCGCACTTCCTGGTCATTGAGCTTTATCAAGAGCCATTCATCTATGATCAGAAGCACGGGCTTAGTATACTTGGAAAGAACTTTAACAAAAGTACCATCCTCACGGGCGGACTGGAGTTCCAACAGCATATCCGGCATACGGACAAACTTTGTTGAGTAATACCGTTTGCATGCAGCGAGTCCAAATGCGCAGGCAAGATACGTCTTCCCGCTTCCGGTCGCTCCTGTGATAAAGATGTTCCTGTAATCATAGATATAGTCACAGGTCGCCAGGCGGTTAATGAGGTCGCGGTTGAGTTTCCGCCCCGAATGGTAATCAATACCGGCAATGCTGGCATCGGGCTGTTCTAATTCTGCCTTTTTGATAAGCCTTTTGTAGCGGTTGTTTTTGCGGGTCGTATATTCGGCATCGACGAGCATGCCGAACCGTTCCTCGAATGTTACTTCCTTCATAGAGGGATCTCCCTCCTGGAGTACGAATGCATCAGCCATGGCTGATAGATGCATCTCGATAAGTTTGTTTTTTGTACTTGTATTGATCATTGACGTTTACCTCCATAGTATCCGGCACCTCTTGTAATGCCGTAGTTGTTGACCTTTCTTGAAGTGTCTTCCTTTACAGGCTCTTGAGATGCCTTAAGGTTAACAAGAAGGTTTTTGATACTCTTATAGCTGGGTGATGCACTGTACTGGAGAGCCTTTTCACACGCTGATTCTAATTTTTGTGGTGTATGCTTCTCAGCAAGTTTCAGTAATCCCATACAGGCTCTGTAGGATTGCTGTTCCACCCTGCCGGAGGTAAGTAATGAGTTTATTACTTTAGTTGTGTTTATACCGATCGTTTCTGCCCACCTGCGGAATCTGTCGCCGTTCCATTCCAGATAT
>JAILQK010000008.1 GCA_024699045.1 Lachnospiraceae bacterium
TCAAAAAAAGGAGAAGAAAGTTATGAAAAAGAAGTTACTGGCATCATTACTCAGCGCAGCAATGGTAATGTCACTGCTTGCAGGCTGTGGCGCAGCAGCAGAGCAGCCCGCAGCGGCTCCTGCAGCTGAGGAGGCAGCTCCCGCAGAGGAAGCAGCTCCCGCAGAGGAAGAGGCTCCTGCAGCAGAGGCAGAGACAGAGGAAGCAGCTGCTACAGAGGAAGCAGCAACCGAAGAGGCAGCTCCTGCATCGACAGAGGGCGGTTCAGGCGAGTTCACCGGCGGCACACAGTTTGACGGTGTAACTGCAAAAGAAGCTTACAAGTTCCCCGTAGACGTTAAGTCATTCCAGTCAACATACTGGCAGGCAGCCCTTAAGGGTATGGATATGGCTAAGGAAGAGCTTGGCGTAGATTATGACGCACATGGCCCTAACTCAGAGTCAGATATCGCTGACCAGGTCAACATGCTCAATTCCGATATCAACAGCAATCCTCCCGGAATCGCACTTGCAGCTTGCGACACAAGCTCAGTTCTTGATTCTCTTAAGGATTGTGCAGACAAGGGTATCCCTGTAGTTGCATTTGATACAGGTGTTGCAGATGCACCCGAGGGATCTATCGTTGCTACAGTTGCTACAGACAATACTCAGGCCGGAGAAGTTGCAGCCGAGAATATGTACAAGGCTATAAAGGACGTTATCGCCGGCGCTGACAAGCAGGTCCGTATCGGTGAGGTTAACCAGGACGCAACAGCTCTTAACATCCAGCAGAGAGGTATGGGATTCGTTAATAAGATGATCGAGCTTGTTTCTGCAGACGGAAAGACCGTTGCAGTTGTAGGTAACGAGTTCTATGCAAACGAGGCTAAGACAGCTAACAAGGATCTCGTAGATGAGAAGTCAGCAGATGTTGTTATCGAAGTTTCAGTTCCTGCACAGACAACTGTTGAGCTTTGCTCTACAGCAGCTCAGGCTATAATGTCAAAGTCTGACACGATCGCTATCTTTGGTTCAAACCAGACAGCAGCAGAAGGTGTTCTTGCAGCAGATGCTAACCTTTCAATCCTTGGAACAGATGCAGCAGCAGGTGATGTTATCGGTGTTGGATTCGATGCCGGCTCTATCATCAAGGGCGCTATCGAGGATGGTACAATGTATGGTGCGGTTACCCAGTCTCCTCTTATGATGGGTTACTATGCAATCTATGCTCTGACAATGGCAGCAAACGGTGACAAGGTTGAGGACTTCCCTACAGCAGGTTACTGGTATGATGCTTCCAACATGGCAGATGAGACCATCGCTCCTAACCTTTATGACTGATCAATGATCATTCAGTATAGTTAGAAAGTGAATCTGTGGCTCTCTCTTCGGAGAGAGCCACTATTATTAAAAGGAGAAGGAAAATGTTAAAAGGTATACCAAAGATCCTGCCCCCGGAGCTTCTTAAGATCTTATGTGAGATGGGGCACACAGACGAGCTTACGATCGGAGACGGAAATTTCCCGGGAACCACCTACGGAAAGAAAGTGATCCGTATGGACGGACACGGAGTTCCGGAGATACTCGATGCGATCCTTCAGGTTTTTCCTCTGGATACCTATGTGGATCACCCGGTCACGCTTATGGCGGTGGTAAAGGGTGACACAGTGGAGACTCCTATCTGGGACACATATAAGGAGATAGTCCGTAAGTATGACGACAGAGGCGATGCCTGCTTTGAAGAGATAGATAAGTGGGAATTTTACGATAAGACCAGGGATCATTCATCGGTAGTGATACAGACCGGAGAATCCGCTCTTTATGCCAACATCATCCTTAAAAAAGGTGTGGTCGTAGACTGATACCGGGGCAGAAATGCCATTAATAGAGCCCGGTCGGATCAGCGTTTCACGTTAGATCCGACCGGGCTTTTCTATTGTTTATTATTCTGCTTCTGATTTATTTGGTCCCGAAGATTCGGTCTCCGGCATCGCCGAGTCCGGGACAGATGTATGCATCCTGGTTCAATTCACGGTCAAGATGTCCGACGTAGATCTGAACATCGGGATGTGCCTCACTTAAGGCCTTGAGTCCTTCGGGAGCGGCGATTATGCACATGAACTTGATCTTCTTTCCGCCTTTTTCTTTGATGAAATTAATGGCGTCGATAGCCGATCCGCCTGTTGCGAGCATCGGATCGGTAACTATGATCGTCCGCCTTTCAAGCTTATCCGGAAGCTTGCAGTAATAGGAATGAGGCATGTGGGTAGTCTGATCTCTGTATAATCCGATATGCCCCACTTTGGCGGTGGGCAGGAGATTCAACAGTCCGTCGGTAAGTCCGAGACCGGCTCTGAGAATAGGGACGATCGCCTGTTTCTTACCTTTAATCCTCGGAGATCTGCATTTTTCGATAGGAGTTGTCACCTCAACGTCCTCCAATTCCAGATCGCGAAGTGCTTCGTATCCCATGAGCATGGCGATCTCATTTATCAGGGTACGGAATTCCACTGTTCCCGTCGATTCATCGCGAAGCCTGGTGATCTTGTGCTGTATCAGCGGATGATCTATGATCTCTATGTTTTTGTTTTTGGAAAAGTCTGTCATATGCGCTCCTTAATATGATTTGTTAATCCATTATATCATATCTGCCCCGACGAAGTTCATAAATATAAAAAGACTGCCACAAAAAGTGGCAGCCTTTGCGCTATTGCGACATACTCTGATATTTACCTGTCAGCCTTTGACTGCTCCGGCAGTCTGTCCCCCAACAATATAACGCTGACAGAGTAAATACAATATGATGACCGGAGCGCATGTTAAGAGTACATCCGCGCATATGAGGTTCCAGCTTGTCTGGAACTGTCCGAAGAAATTGTAGATCGCAAGTGTCATGGGCCACTTTTCCGAACTGTTAAGGAAATACAGCGGCATGATGAATTCGTTCCAGGTATTGAGGAAACACAATACCCCGGCGGTCACGAGGGCCGGACGCAGGAGCGGCAGAGCGATCTTTATAAAAAGCTGAAGGGGTGTGCAGCCGTCAATGATAGCCGCTTCATCCAGCTCTACGGGAACCTTGGATACAAAACCGTAAATAAGGAAAATAGTGAACGGGGTCTGCATTGCAACATAAAGAAGGATGATCCCGGGGATAGTATTGTTCAGCTGGGTGATCTGCATGATCTTCATCAATGTGACATAGTTGATCGGGATGACCATTCCAAGGACCACGTACATGTATACCATATTGAACTTAGGGGTACGTCTTCTGGAAAAAACATATGCTGCCATACTGCCGAAGACCACGGTTATGACAGTAGTGCATCCGGTATAGAGCATACTGTTAAGGAAGCTTCTTACAAGCTTGCCTTTTTCTATTACTTTATTGAAATTTGAAAATGTCCATACGCTCGGAAGCTGCATTGACATGGTCAGGGCTTCTTCGTCCGGCTTGAATGCGTTTATCAGGATCAGAATGACCGGGACCAGCATGATTATAGTTGCTATCCATGATAACAGATTTTTTAGTATGGAGCTTATAATCGCGTTTTTCGATTTCATTCTACGACCTCATTTCTTGTAAGAATTTTGACCATAAAGTATCCGACGATCACCATGAAGATGAACATTACCGAGCTGATCGTAGTACCTTCGGCATATAATCCCTTTGACATCATCTTGAACACGGCGGTGTACATCACTTCGGTGCGGTGACCGGGGCCACCGTTTGTAAGAGTATAAACGATATCAAAAACCTTAAGACCATAGAGAACGTTCAGAACTATGGTAACGGCCAAAGTCTGTCTCAACATGGGCAGAGTGACGTATTTGAACTTCTGCCATGCGTTGGCTCCGTCGATCGAGGCTGCCTCGTAATAAACTTTTGGGATCGCAAGTATACCCACAAGAAGCATTGTCATGATATATCCGGTGCCTCGCCAGATATCGACCGTCATGACGGTTCCGAAAGCAAGCTTGGGATCGACCAGCCATTTCTTTGCCAGAAAATCAAGTCCTAAAGATCTGAGGGTATTATTCAGGAAACCGTACTTGGGATTGAGTATCGATGTGAATGTCAGACCTGTGACAAGGATGGGCAAAACAGAGGGCAGATACATGGTCGCTCTGTGGAAATTCTTTCCGAAAACTCCCTTGCTTAAGATCATAGCAAGCAAAAGACCGAGGCCTGTCTTAAAGACCGTTGTAACAACAGTGAATGTGAGAGTATTTGAGATGTATCTCAGATAATCATCACTGGCGCTGAAAACCTTGATAAAGTTCTTCAGTCCGACAAAGTGCAGTTCCTTGGAATAAGCCGACCAGTCGGTAAATGAATATCCTATTCCGATAATACCGGGAATTACACTCAAAGCGGTGTATAACAGCACCGAAACTGCCGCGAAATACCACGGGTAAACTTTAGCCTTATTCAAATCATCGTCCCCCCTTTATTAACCTATGATTAAATTATAGTTATGCGCCGGGTTCAATACCATGCAAGCTGTTGTCAATTTTATGTGTTTTTTTTACTAGAAAACGGAAGGGAGACGGAGGGCGGCAGTATCATTGATTGGCCTTAGACCGATATGTTAAAATAAAGGCCATGAAAAAGAAGCATTACAGTATCCAGAAAATCCTTTCCGCTCATTTTATAATATTGTCTTTCGGCATAATCCTGTTTTTGACAGCTTTTTTTTCATACGTGCTGTACAGCACTTCGAAGAAAAATGCACTTGAGTCTTTAAGCTATTCATGCTCTTCCATAAAAAAGGAAGTCGATCTTCAGATCGGTCAGATGGATTTCATCCTGCTGAACGCGATAAGTTCTCCGGATCTGCAGCAGGCATTTACTGAGTACCTTAAAACAGACAGATCGGATGCAAACAGCTTTTATGCGACTTGTAAAAGACTTGAAGATTACCTTCGGATGGAAAAAGGATCTGATTATTCGATCCGTCAGCTCAATATCTATGCGACGGACAGCGGCGGGTACGGAGTCGGAAACTATGACGGAGAGCTCCCTTTCACCGTGGAAGCGCAGAGCTGGTATGATTCGGTGCTCCGTGCCGAGGGAGGGAGGATCGTTCCGAGACCCTCCAAAGATATGAATGCTTCCGCCGGGGCCAACGTCGGGAAGGACAGCTACTATCTGTCCTTGTGCCGGATGTTTTACAGTAATACAAATGTTCCGCTGGGGTTTATCGAGGTGAAGAAATACTATGACCAGTTCTTTGAGGAAATAGAGACTCCCCTGGGATATAAGGAAGCACGGTTATATATATATGACAAAACAGGAAACATCATATATCCGATCAACGACAGTAAAGGGTATGATTATTTTACGGGAAGGGATGTGGAATTCGAGGAAATCACGAACAGCAGCACCGGAAAAAAGGAATATGTCTTTTACGAGCGTTCCCATGATCTTCTGATCGTAACTGCAATACAGACCGATGCGATCCTTTGGCCGGTCTATCGAATGATCCTGCTCGTGCTGGGGTTCTCGCTGATCGTATTTGCGGTATGCCTGATCCTGATCAATTATCTGTCAGGCCGCCTCAGCAGGCCTATACGCAAGATCTATCATTTCCTTTCGGATGAAAAAAAGGAAAAGTATTCGGTCATCGAGCTCGATGACACCGGCATACGGGAGATCGACAAGCTCCGTGATTCCTTAAACGAAAATATACGCTCGACACAGGCTTCGACCAATGCTTTGCTGCTTCTTAAGGAGCAGGAGGTTCAGGCTCAGATGCTGGCGCTTCAGTCACAAATGAATCCCCACTTTCTTTACAATTCCCTTTCCACGATAGCGGAAATGGCAGATGAGGGTATGACCGGGCAGGTTTCACAGATGTGCAGGGATATCACCTCCATACTGCGATATGTTTCCTCAAATCAGGAGTCGCGCTCCACCCTGGAGGAGGAAATGGAGAACTGCGATATTTATCTTCATTGCATGAAATTAAGATACGGGGATAATCTGTCTTATGATTATGACATTCCCGACAGCATGCTTGAGTGTCCGGTCCCCAAGCTATGTGTACAATTACTTGTGGAGAATGCGGTAAAATTTACAACCAAGGTCTCGCCGGTATGGAAGATCCATGTTAAAGGCCGGATATCCGAAGAACTGTGGGAATTAACAATATCGGATAACGGTCCGGGCTTTGATCCTGAGATCGAGCATGAACTCAGACTCAATATGGACGAGATCTTAAAGAGCGGGCTTCTGCCCAGTCTTAAGATCGAGGGAATGGGCTTGCTCAATGTTTTTATCCGCCTCTACCTTGAGGACGGGATCCCTTTTGTTTTTGACTTTGGGAACCTTAAAGAGGGCGGTGCCTTTGTTAAGATCGGAGGGTATATCAAATGATCGAGATCAATCGTTTTAATCTGCTTCTGGTGGATGATGAAGAGATGCCCCGCCGTTCCGTCAAACGTATGATAGATGAAGCTGCATGCGGATTTGAGGTTGTCGCCGAAGCCAAAAACGGCAGGGAGGCCGTCGAGATCATAAAGACCGAGAACATTCATGCGGTTATAACCGATATAAGAATGCCTGAAATGGACGGATTGGAATTGTCAGAGACCATTCATACGCTCTTTCCGGATATGCCTGTTTTACTGCTCAGCGGTTATGCCGAATTTGAATATGCGCAAAAAGCCATCCTTTCCGGTGTGACTTCTTATCTTCTAAAACCGATAGATCCCTCTGAGCTTGCCGATGCGCTCGATACCGTTAAAAAGCAGCTTTCGCAGAGATATGTCCTCCCGGATGATCCGACTCTCGGGAAAAGAGATGCCAAAGAAAATGTTGATTATGCAGTCAATTATCTCAATCAGCATTATAATGAGGATATCGATATCAGACAGCTTGCCGAGGAACTGGGTTTTACATCGGCGTATCTGACAAAGCTGTTTCATAAATATATAGGGGATCCTCCGCTTAAGTATCTGACAAATATAAGGATCCAGCATGCCAAGGATCTTCTGATCAATTCAAATCTCAGTATATGCGAGATAGGTAATGCTGTCGGGTATCCCGATCAATTTCATTTCAGTAAGACCTTCAGAAAGCTGACGGGAGAAAGCCCGTCCTCATACAGAAAAGAGGCACACCACGAATGATGTGCCTCTTTCCTTGTTGTTTTTGCGATATTTATACGATACTTCTACACTGCTGATCTGCAGATCTGCTGATCATTCAGCCCATGCAGGATCGTTGGCAGCCTGTGCCTGTTCTGTCCTTCTGTCATCAACCTTTGTAAGAACTTCGTCAACAGTCATATCTCCGTTCAGGTATGCAATGATATCCTGTCCGAAATCAAACCACTGAGGGTTAAGATACTTGATGCTGTCCTGATAAACCGTTCCCTTCTTGGCTGAATTATCGATGAAGTTCTTGGTGTAATCTGAGTATGCGGGCTTCTGTCCGACTTCATAAGGAAGGTTCTCAACCTTAGGCTCATTATCGATCATGTACTGTATGCTTTCCGCGGAAGTCATGAACTCGAAATACTTCTTTGCTTCATCGATATGCTCTGATCCGGAGTAGATGAATCTTGTAGGTCCGCAAGGATGTACATTGAGCACCTGATTGTCGAGTGTGGGAATATAGAACATTCCGAAATCATCGACTGTGTACTGTCCGTTTGAAGCATCGGCTATCTCACTGATAGTACCGGGCTTAGCCATTGTCATTGCATATTCTCCGCTGCCGAGTGCTGCAGCCATTCCTGAATACTCGTCTGACTGGTAGTTGTCACCGAAGGTGCCTTCGTCAGCCATCTGCTTGATCTGCTCAAGGCAGGTCTTGAAGTCTTCTACATCCGCAAACTTGATCTCGTTGTTGTTGAGCTTTTCAGCAAGTCCGGGATTCTTCTCCTCGAAACGTCCGCCGATCTCGCAGAACCACATAACGTGATGCCATCCGTCAGCAGTGCACTCATAGAAAGGAACAATACCGGCATCCGTAAGTTTTTTACAGTCAGCCATGTACTCATCAAATGTTGTAGGTACTTCTTTGATGCCTGCCTGCTCGAAGAGGACCTTGTTGTATACCATGTAGAAATCAGTTGTGGTATCAAAGTAGGTAGATCCGTATACAACATCTCCTACAGAAGTCTGCTCTTTTTCGAATTCACTGTAGTTGGCTACCCAGGGCTCATTTGAAAGATCGACTGCGTTTGCCTCTACATCATACTGTGAAACGATATCATACTTTCCGGACTGTCCACCGAAAATATCAGGGCCTTCTCCACTGTTGAGCTTTGTCATGAGCAGTGTGAAATACTGATCGGCCGGTACTATCTGATAGTCAATGTGGATCCCGGTCTCTTCCTCAAACTTGGCGCCAAGCTCCTGCTCTGCGTCATAGATCCAGTCCTGGCTGGCAAGGAAAGTAAGAGTTACCCCCGAAGAATCACCGCCGGCAGCTGAATCGTCGGCCGGAGCTGCATCTGCTGCTGCATCATCTGCTGCTGCAGTGTCAGCGGCTGCCGGAGCCCCCTCTGCGCCGGTTGTTGCCGCTGTTGATCCGCAGGCGATAAGGTTCAGAGCCATAAGACCACCCAGCAACGTTGCAATAATACGTTTTTTCATAATCGTTCTCCCTTCTCACACATTTTGTGCCTTATAAAGTAATTCTAAATTAACATCCGGGTGTACGTTTATGGAATGGAAAAAACATTGTTGTTTTTGTCATATTTTAACTGCAGGTCTCCGAAAGGTCCGTAAGGCGTATAGTATATCGTATATCTTGACCGGAGAGCGGGAGCAGGATGTCCGCAGGCGGAGCCGAAGGGTCGACCGCAGGGTGGCGAGGGGCTGACCGCAGATATCATTTTATTGGAAATATAAGGATTATCTGATAGAATTATCAGGTAAATGTTTTCCTGCAGCCGCAGGGGGAAGGGGTAGTAAAATGGCAACAAAATGGGATGAGAAACTCGAGAATCTCAGCGAGAGATTTGGGGAATTAAGCAAGAAAGCAGCGGAAGCTTCGGCCGAGGCCAGGGAGAAAAGCGTACTCAGTGATGAGAACATCCAGGATAAGCTCAGCACCGCAAGAGGAAATGTAGAGGCTTTGAAGGAGAATATCCGTCTCGCCGGAGAAGAGAATAAGAGCAAGCTCAGCAGCGCCCTTCTCAAAGCTCAGATGACGATCGAGGCAAAGCTTCAGGACAGGATGGAAGCCAAGGATAAAAAGCGGCTTGAAGATTTCATAGAAGATCATATCAACTATACATATGACTGTTTTGAGGCGGCTGCATACCTGCTCGCAGACGGACAGCTTGCCATACTCGAGGCGATTGATGCCGCTGCAGAGTATGATGAGAAATACGGCCAGGACGAAGAGTCATAAGAGAGGCTGAAATCTGTTAAGGAAATAAGCCGGGGCTGTCGTGTCATCCGTATGATACGGCGGCCCTGATTGTATGCGGAATCTGTGTTTTCTATAACTTTACGGCGTCCGATAAGCATGATATTATTTATATCATGGCTAAGCAGGTTATCGAATCGGGGGATATCCTTCACGCAACAAATGAGAGAGTAAAAGAGCTTGAGATAGTGATCAAAGGCTCTTTTGTTGCCACATCCGGAAATGTTTCCATCAAGCTTCCATACGGATCCATAATAGGTCTTTTTGAAAGTCCCGGCGAAAAATACAGATTTGACTATGAAGCGTCCGAAGATTCGATGGTGGCTTCTTATTCCTATCACAGTGAAGAGAATCTGAGGGCTCTGCTAAAAGCAAATCCACAGATCACGCCGCTCATTACAACAGCGGTCGTTCCCCTGGTGCAGACTCTTTTTGAAAAGACCGCGCAGCTCATTGAAGCATGCCGGGACCTCGCAGATATGCTCGGGATCGAGGATAAAACAAGGATTGACCTGCAGATCTGGCGCAGCGAATATTTCAGATCCATCTCCCGGATGCTTCCGAGCAAGGATATAGCGTTCTGTTCGGGAACTATACTGTATGCATATGAATATATGCAGAGGCTGGCGTTGGCACTGGAGCAGCTTATAGATAAGAAAAGCGACTATCAGATGAAACTGTCGCTCAAGGAAGAGGAAGAAGCGCAGGCGGACACCCTTGATGAGGGAGCCGCCGGGGATGAAGACCCGGCCGAAGAAGAAGCCGGATCGGAAGAAGATGGTGAGGACAATCCCAAAGCTGCGTCGAAGTCCGCAAAGACGGAAATGTCAGATGCGCTGAAGATGATACTTGATTATTCGGAAACCAATGAAGGCGACAAGGAAACATTCACGGAGCTTATAGAAGCCTATACGGCCCTTAAGGATAAGAGCTCAACGGAAGATGATGTAAGACGCATGAGGAAACGCATCTCCGAGATGTTCTATGATATTTACGAGAGAGCTTTTTTGAGGAGTGTGGTGGATCGTGACATACCGCTCGTGCTGAAGATGTTCTTTTATTACGGTTTCATCGATGAAAGGCTCGCAGGCAGCAAGAACACTCAGGCGCTTGTAGAATTGATGAGATCATACAAACCCGATCCCAATGGGAACGTGGTCAGCATATACGAGTGGCTTAAGCTTATCTACGACGGGAAGGTTGAGCCTTCCAAGAATGAATTTGACATGGAGTATCCCAAGTACCTCAAGCAGAGATACGATGACGGAGAGATCAAGCTGGAGGAAATGAAAAGACTTGAACATGACCGCAAGGGTAAGGTTTCGTTCGAGATACACAATTTCATGAGGCTTGGATCCAGGATAACTTACGGTCGTGTGACGACTTTTGTCCCGGTATTTACGGAGGAGAGCACGGTAAGACCACCTCAGATGTGCGTGACCCGTCATGAAGCGGTGCATGAGACCCTTGATAAGATACGCGAAACGGATTTCAGCTGCTTTACAAGACAGATAGTGTATTCGAATGTCGATATAGGGATCACAAGGGAGTTTCTGGATATCGAAATATTGCCCTATGTGATACTCATGCCGAACGGAGGAAGCAGATCCGCTCTCTGGCAGGAGATATCCGGTCCGTATCGTAACACCCCCGGCCGCATGATGATGCCCGCATTCCTTGATAAAGATGTAGAACCGTATGTGATGCGGCTTGCCGGAGAGTTCAGATGGGAGATGTGCCGCAGGGAGCAGGGAGTTCACTGGAATGATGTGACCACTCCGTCGCTCACCTCGCTTTTCTGTGACTATCTGCAGTTCTACAGGAAGAATCACGATCTTTCTCCGGACATAAGGGAAAAGATCAAAGCACAGCTGCAGTCTGCCAGAAATTCTTCAAAGGCGGTGTTTGTCTCGGATTATATCAATTATATCGCATATGAGAGCCATGGCTCTCTCAGGCTTAACAAGGCCTCCAGAGAGATAATCTTCAGGTTCTGTCCTTTCACAAGTGAAATAAGGCAAAAACTTGCTACATCAAGCCCGGCCTATCAAAAGCTTTTGGAAAGATATGACATCAAGCTGAGTCAGAAGAAGCGTCTCATGGAGATAGTCTATACCAAGGTAGAAAAAGCAGGCGCAAGTATCCCCGAGGAGATAAAGGCGCAGAGAGCGTTCCTAGATAAGTAGGGATATCATTCCCTTACGGCAAGGAGGATCTAATATGAATGAACTGAGCCATGAGAGCGAAAACTATGCCGAGCTGCTCACCGTGAAGTATGCGGCCGATATCCAGAAACTCGCCAGATATATCCGGTATTTCGAGAATAAGAAAGGATCCGATGTCGCATCCAGCTATGACGGAAAACAGGGCGAGAGCAGTCTGAAGTTTCCGGTCTACGATTCTTCCCTTCTGTCATTCGTAAAAGAGGCTGAAAAGACAGAGCTTATGGATCCCAATTATATGTATAAATACAGGAAGTACCGTATAAATACGGAAGCGGCGGAGAAGGCTGCGATCGATAATGCAAAGCCCAAGGATATCGATCTGCTGAGGGCGGTGCTTTCAAGGTATGTGCTTGAGGGAAGATATAAATCGGTCCGCTGGATAGAGGCGGCGGAAAGAGGAGTTTTTTACGATGTGCTCGCAAAGTTTGTAGAGCTTTCGGAAGCGGTACAGTAAGCCGGTCGTAAACGACAGGGTGAGAAAACGAGTTACAGAAACAGAGATAACGGGACAGGAGAGGATAAAATGGTCAGACGCGTATATGTAGAAAAGAAACCCGAATTTGCGGTAAAAGCAAAAGAATTGTATGAGGATATCGAGAACTTTGTGGGCATCAAGGGCATGAAGGGACTCAGATATCTCATCCGCTATGATATAGAAGATATAAAACCGGAGATATATAAAAAAGCGTGCACTTCCGTTTTTTCCGAACCGCCGGTGGACATATTGTACGAGGAGGATTTCCCCAGAGGAAAGGATGATATCGTGCTTGCGGTCGAGGCGCTTCCCGGACAGTTTGATCAGAGAGCGGATTCTGCGGAACAGTGTATCCGGTTTCTTAATGATGAGTCGAAATGTGTGATAAGGACTGCCGAGGTATATTGCATAAAAGGGCAGATCAGCAAAAAGGACGCTGAAAAGATAGAAGCCTATGTGATCAACCCCGTTGATTCGAGGGCGTCGGGAGAGAGCAAGCCCGGAACGCTTATCGAAAAATACGATGATCCCGAGGATGTCAGGATATTTACCGGGTTTACGGGGATGAAGGATAAAGACCTCCGGGCGCTTTATGATTCCCTGGGGCTTGCCATGACTTTCAAGGATTTCCTTCACATCAGGAATTACTTTGCCGGGGACGAGAAGAGGGATCCTTCTGTCACGGAGATAAGGGTACTTGACACCTATTGGTCCGATCACTGCAGACATACCACGTTTTCCACCGAACTTAAGAACATTACTTTTGAGGACGGGTATTACAGAAAGCCGATCGAAGATGCGTTCAAAGAGTATCTTAAAGTCAGGAACGGATTTTACGGCAGCAGGCAGGCTGAAAAAGGCGGTGACAAGTACATAGATCTTATGGATATAGGAACGCTTGCGGCCAAGGAGCTTAAGAAAGAAGGGAAGCTCAAGGATCAGGAGGAGAGTCATGAGATAAACGCCTGCTCCATCGTGGTGCCGGTAAAGCTCAAAGGGAAAAACGGAAAGACCCGGGTGGAAGACTGGCTCGTAATGTTTAAGAACGAGACCCATAATCATCCGACGGAGATCGAACCCTTCGGAGGAGCGGCCACCTGCCTTGGAGGAGCTATAAGGGATCCCCTTTCCGGAAGATCATATGTATATCAGGCCATGAGGATCACAGGCGCGGCAGATCCCACTGTGCCGGTCAATAAGACGCTTAAAGGGAAGCTTCCCCAGAAGAAGCTTGTGCGCGGCGCCGCAAAAGGTTATTCCTCGTATGGCAATCAGATCGGACTGGCAACGGGATATGTGCATGAGATCTACCATCCCGACTATGTTGCAAAGCGCATGGAGATCGGAGCCGTTGTGGCAGCGGCACCCGTGAAAAATGTTATCAGAGAGGATGCAAAGCCCGGAGATACGGTCATCCTTCTCGGCGGCAGAACCGGACGTGACGGTATAGGAGGGGCAACAGGTTCATCAAAGGTCCATACCGAAGCATCGACAACCACCTGCGGGGCAGAGGTCCAGAAAGGAAATGCGCCTACAGAAAGAAAGCTGCAGAGACTTTTCAGAAGGGCGGAAGTCTCAAAGCTCATAAAAGTCTGCAATGATTTCGGAGCGGGAGGAGTATCGGTCGCGATAGGCGAGCTGGCTCCGGGGCTTGATATCGATTTAGATAAGGTGCCCAAAAAATATGCCGGTCTTGACGGCACAGAGCTTGCGATCTCTGAGTCGCAGGAGAGAATGGCGGTCGTGGTCAGGACCTCCGATGTGAAAAAGTTTATGGAATATGCCGCGGAAGAAAACCTTGAAGCGACCGAGGTTGCAAAAGTGACCTCTAAGCCCAGACTTCACATGACATGGAGAGGCAAGACGATAGTCGATATTGCCAGAAGCTTTCTTGATACCAACGGAGCGCATCAGGAAACGGATGTTTCGGTAGTTATGCCGGATGAAAAGAAGGCATACTTCAGGGAGCTCGTATCTGTAAAGGATGTACAGAAAACCTGGCTTGAGACAATGGGAGATCTTAATGAGTGCTCTCAAAAGGGGCTGGTCGAGATGTTTGATTCATCCATAGGAGCGGCGACTGTCCTCATGCCTTATGGCGGCAAATACCAGAAAACTCCCATACAGACGATGGCTGCAAAGATCCCGGCTTTCGATGATGAGACCGAGACGGCAACCATGATGAGTTACGGCTTTGATCCGTATATTTCAAGCTGGAGCCCTTATCATGGAGCGGTATATGCGGTGACAGATTCGATCGCAAAGATCGTGGCCAGCGGCGGTGACATGAAAAAGATCCGCTTTACTTTCCAGGAGTATTTCAAACGGATGACAGAGGATCCGTCCCGCTGGAGTGCTCCGTTTACGGCACTGCTCGGGGCTTTTGACGCGCAGATGAAATACGGTCTCCCGTCGATAGGAGGAAAGGATTCGATGTCCGGTACATTTGAGAATATAGATGTGCCGCCGACCCTCGTATCCTTTGCGCTGGACACTGCGCCTGCAAAGAAGATAATCTCGCCTGAGTTTAAGGAGGCGGGAAATCCCGTGGTCAAATTCACCCTTCCCATAGATGAATACGATCTGCCCGTATATAAGGAGGCAGCAGGAATATATGACGGGGTCACGAAGGCGATATCAAAGGGAGCGATCATATCGGCGTATGCCCTGGACGAAAAAGGGATAGCGCCGGCGGTCTCAAAAATGGCTTTCGGAAATATGATCGGAGTTACGCTGGAGAAGTCACTTCTGCCCGAAGAACTTTTCCTGTCCGAGACAGGAAATATCATAGCAGAAGTCAAAAAAGGAAAGCTCGGGGAGATCAAGGTGCCGTATCGCGTGATTGGACATACGGTGAAAAGTCCGGTTATAACCTACGGACAGACGAAGCTCAAACTGACCGACCTGCTGGAAAGATACGACGGCACACTGGAAAAGGTATTTCCCACAAAGAGCACCGATCGCAAAGAGAAGGTCCCCGACTTCCTTGCCGACGCGCCTTCCGTGCATATCTGCAGACACAAGGTGGCAAAGCCCAAGGTCTTTATTCCCGTGATGCCGGGTACAAACTGTGAGTATGATACCAGCAGGGCCTTTGAGGAGGCCGGAGCCGAAACCGAGGTCGGAGTCTTCGGAAATCTGTCTCCTGAGATGATCAGGGATTCGGTCGACAACTTTGTTAAAAAGATAAAGGATTCACAGATCATAATGTTCCCGGGAGGATTCTCCGCAGGTGACGAGCCGGACGGCTCTGCCAAATTCTTTGCTACGGCTTTCAGAAACGAAAAGATAAGGGAAGCGGTCGGAGATCTGCTCGATCAGAGAGACGGTCTTATCCTCGGGATATGCAACGGATTCCAGGCTATCATAAAGTTGGGGCTTGTGACATACGGAGAGATCATCGATGCACAGAAGGAGGATTCACCTACCCTTACCTTCAATACGATCAACCGACATGTGTCCAAAATGGTGTACACCAAAGTGGTGAGCAACAAGTCTCCCTGGCTTGCCGAAGCAGAGCTTGGGGGCGTGTATGTCAATCCGGCTTCTCACGGCGAAGGAAGATTTGTGGCGCCGAAGGAGTGGCTCGACAGATTATCCCTTAACGGTCAGATCGCGACACGCTACTGTGACACCGAGGGCAATATCACTATGGATGAATACTGGAACGTGAACGGATCCTATGAGGCGGTGGAAGGGATCCTTTCCCCGGACGGAAGAGTCTTCGGCAAGATGTGCCATATCGAGAGAAAAGGAGACAATGTCGCGATGAATATATTCGGAGAGCAGGATATGAAAGTATTTGAATCCGGGGTTTCATACTTCAGGTAAAAGGCAGTCGGAGGTAATAAATGGCTCAGAAGAAGATCAGCGTCATAATACCGTGCTATAACGTGACCATGTTTGTGGACAGATGCATGGAGTCACTCGAGAAGCAGACCATCGGGATCGAGAATCTTGAGATAATCCTGATCAATGACGCTTCCAAAGATGCAACGCTCGGAAAGCTCCTTTTATGGGAGATGAAATATCCTGAGAACATCATTGTGATCCCCCTTGAGGAGAACGTCATGCAGGGGGCTGCCAGAAATATCGCGAGAAATTATTGCACCGCAGAGTATATCGCCTATCTGGATGCCGAT
Source organism: Lachnospiraceae bacterium (assembly GCA_024699045.1). GTDB lineage: Bacteria > Bacillota > Clostridia > Lachnospirales > Lachnospiraceae > NK4A144. Next base: position 16,208 of record JAILQK010000008.1, read on the forward strand.
GACTGGGTCCTGCCGAACGCGTTCGAAAAGATCTACAGGGCGGCAAGGCAGAATAATGCCGATATAGTTAACTATCTTTCAAGGCAGACCTATGTCGGGCCCGAGGAGGACGATCCGACCACGAAGAGCGGAAAGCCGGACCGGTTTGCCGAGATCAGGACACCAAAGGAAAGACTCGACTTTTTTATGGGAGACTGTCCTTTGCTCAGGGGCTGCTGGGACAAGCTTTTCAGGAGAGAATTTGTCGAGGAATATGATCTTAGATTTGCAGAAGGGGTGTTTGACGAAGAGAGCCTGTTTACGACTCCGGCATATCTTCATTTTAAACGTATATATCTGCTGAACGAATATCTGCACAGATATTACCAGAATCCCATAAGCTCCACATATAATCTCATGATCGATATGAGGCGAAGGGATGATAATGCCAAAACCTGGGAGCAAACCTACGAGGCCATGAAGGCCGACGGTTCTCTTGAAGAAAATCATGAGCTTGCGGAGTGGTTTTTTGTGATCAATTATTATATAAGGTCGCTTGTCTTTGCCATAGGCAGAGGGATTCCTTACGATCTGGAATCGATCCGTAAAATGCAGAAAAATGTGCTTGATTGGTTTCCGGATTATATGAAAAACAAGAGCCTGCTTTCAAGAAAGCTCTACAAGGAGCCAATGAAGCTTATATCGGTCCCGGTGGACGAGTCGAATTTTGAAGAGTACAACGCCGCCTGGGAAGAGATCGTGAAGCAGAATCCTACCGGGCTTTGAGTAATGAAAAAGATCAGTCTTCTCATACCCGTCTATAATACGGCAGCATATATCAACCGTTGTGTCATGTCGCTTGCGCGTCAGTCGATAGGGATATCAGAGCTTGAGATAGTGCTCATAAACGATGCATCCACCGATAATTCCCTGGATTATCTCTACGCCTGGGAAAAAGAGTTCCCGGACAGTATATGTGTCATCAATCTTGATGAGAACGTAAAGCAGGGAGCTGCGAGAAATCTGGCGCTGCAGTATACGACCGGAGAGTATATAGCCTACCTTGATTCGGACGACTGGCTTGTCCCGCAGGCCCTTGAGTATCTTTATACCGTCGCGAAACAGTCGGATGCAGAGATCGTCGCCTACCTTTCAAAGGACGTATCGGTCGAAGAGCAGCAGCAAAAAGGCGAAGCCATTATCCTGGAGAATGATATCGACAGCGGGCTGGAAGACGAATATCTTACGATAAGGAATACAGCCGACAGACTAATGCTTTTCTTTGGCGGCAAATCACAGAGAGGCTGTTGGGATAAGCTTTATAAAAGAGGGTTTGTTATAGAACACAACCTGAGATATGCAGAGGGAGTCTTCGATGAGGAGAGTCTTTTTACGATCCCGGCATTAATGCATGTAAAAAAGTATTATCTGATGAATAAATATCTGCACCGGTATTCGGATAATCCCATGGGAACCTGCAGCAATCTTTCACAGAAGATGGAACATCTCCATGATAACGAGCTGACCTGGATGCAGGTATATGATGTTTTCAGGAGAGAAGGATCTCTGAAGAAGGAGCCTGAGCTTACAGAAGCGCTCTTTGTACACAATTATTTCAATCGTTCACTTATATATGCCCATGTCGCCGGGATGCATTACGATGCCGACGGGATAAGGCACCTGCAAAAGACCGTGAAAAGGCTTTTTCCGAGATACAGGGATAATCCGGTACTGATCAATATGAGAAGCTTCCCTTATATGGAAAGACTTCTCAACATGAAGATCGACGACGGAGATACGGAGTCTTTTTATAAACTTCTGAGCGAATGGGAGAAAGTGGTGGGAAGTGAAGTATAATAAGATATAACAGCTAAGGCAACTAAGCCAGCTTTGACAGATAAGACAGATAAGACAGATAAGACAGATAAGACAGTTAAGATAACCGGGACGGTTAAGAAAACTTTAATTATAGGTCTGTTCAGAAGAGGAGAAAGGGATACTGGGGGATTTATGGCGGATATCAGGGGGAAGGAAATGGATAATTCATACAATTATGATGATGTGGATTCCTGGAATACGATAATACTTTTGTATAATTCGGCACTTAAGGAGATCGGTACGAAGCTGGAGATCCTAAATGATGAATTTCAGCATGTGCATCAGTATAATCCGATAGAACATATTAAATCGAGAATAAAAACTCCCGAGAGCATCGTCAAAAAGCTCAAGAGAAGAGGGTATGAGGTCTCGGTGAACAATATGGTAAAATATGTCAATGACATCGCGGGTGTCCGTATAATATGCTCCTTTACCTCGGATATATACAGGATAGCCGATATGCTTGCGAGACAGAATGATATAAGGGTCATATCCATCAAGGATTATATCAAGAATCCCAAGGATTCCGGATATAAGAGCTTCCATATGATAGTATCGGTTCCGATCTTCCTGTCTTATGAGACCATGGAGACAAAGATAGAAATACAGATCCGGACCGTCGCCATGGACTTCTGGGCTTCGCTTGAGCATAAGATAAACTATAAATACGATGGGACCGTCCCGGAGCATATCAAGCGAGAACTCAGCGAGTGCGCGGAGATGGTATCCGATCTTGATGCAAAGATGATGAGTCTGAACGAAGAGATCAAGGAGAGCAAAGGTGAGGATATGGTTCAGGCAGTTTAAGGATAATCATATGGTACGGGACCTGACCGTTTCCGGGTATGAAGAAGATACCAGGACCCATAAGGTCGTTAAAGCCCTGGAGGAAGCATGTAAAGAGATGGATCTGGCTGTCCCCGTGTGGCTTGATATCAATATAGAAGATTTTAAGAGAAACGCAAAGTGCAGGTTTTATCAGGACAGTTTCATAGAGCCGATAGAATTTGATTATCTGGAGATCCAGGTGATAGAGGAAGACCATATGTAGAGCCCTTTTGCGGAAGGATCGTCAGGTGTAAATGCTTTTGATGCGGGAGGTCTGCCCGGGGGAAGAGTTTTATGACGTGCAGGGCCTTCAGCTGGGGATTTTCCTAAGGCTGATCTAGATATTGTAAAAGAATGATTATGGTGGTACAATATCGTGTTAGTGTAGGAGTTTAGAGTCCATCATATGCTTTCGTATCGGTGATCGGATGACTCCACGTGTTGCTTAACCGCACAGCGGATATAAAAAATAATTTATGCTCTTTACATTCGGATACAGGAGTTGTATTTTAGGGAGGCATGTAATTTATGGACAATTTCATGGACAGGCTTGTAGACAGGATGGATGGTCAGGGTCGTCGTTATGATGACGATATGCCTATGGACGACAGAGAATCCAGATATGCCTCGTCGAGAGGCAGGATGGATTACGGTGATGCCGATGATTATGGTTATGGCCGCCAGTCCAGACAGTCGGCGCCTTCGTTAGGAAGAAAGGATCTCGAAGATCTCGGACGCGCAGTGATCACCGCGCAGAAGAAGAATCTGGAGAACCAGGGAGAAGCGCTTGACGCTGTATATAAGGGAGTAAACGAAGGCTTTAAGGAGCAGGGGCAGAAGATAGATGCTTCCTCCGAAAAGGTGCTTCAGGCTATACAGGATCTCAAGACTGATGTGAAAACGGCACAGCCGGCAAGGCCTCAGGCTGCCGAGGGACCTAAGGATGACGGTTTATCCAAGGCTTATCTTGCTCAGATGCTGGAGCAGAGCGCAAATGATATTTCTGCGAGATCGGCGGATGCCATACATAAAGAGGATGTAAAGCTCTACAAGAATGTACAGGCTATAGTAGAGGAAAATGCGAGCAGGGTCACCAAGGCAGTGACGACGGGCAGCCAGAAGACAGCGGAGGAGGTTGCGCAGACGCTGGGATCATTAAGCCAGCTTGACAAGATCAATTCGCTCGAGGCTTCGCTTGCAGAGACAAAGGAAGAGCTTTTGAACCGTACATCGGGACTTAAAGCCAAGGTTACGGTTGCTATGATATTGGGTGTGGTGAATTTTATAGGAGTGGCGGTGCTTGTTGCTATCGCATTTGGATTTTTATAAATCATGAGCTCAAAATCTGAAAAAGATCAATATATCATCAATGGGGGAAATCCGCTCAGAGGTGAGGTCGTTATAGGAGGAGCAAAGAATGCGGCTCTTGCTATCATTGCCGCATCGGTCATGACCGACGAGACCGTAACGATCGAAAACATTCCTGACGTGAGGGATACCAATGTCATGATGGAGGCTATGGAAGGCATAGGAGTCAAGATCAACAGACTCGACCGCCATACCATAGAAGTTAACGGATCCCATGTAGAAAACGTAAATATCGACACTGAAAACATAAGGAAGATCAGAGCTTCCTATTATCTGCTGGGCGCTTTGCTGGGCAAATACCGTCATGCGGAGGTTCCGCTTCCCGGCGGCTGTGATATCGGTAGCAGACCTATAGACCAGCATGTGAAAGGATTTAAGGCGCTGGGAGCCAGCGTGTCGATAGGGCGCGGAATCATGAAAGCTACAGCTGACCGTCTTAAGGCAGCCCACATATACATGGACGTGGTCACCGTAGGGGCAACGATCAATATCATGCTGTCTGCTGTAATGGCAGAGGGTAAGACCATTATAGAAAATGCAGCCAAGGAGCCGCATGTAGTTGATGTCGCTAACTTCCTCAACAGTATGGGAGCCAATATCAAGGGCGCCGGTACCGATGTGATACGTATAAAAGGCGTGGAGAAGCTTCATTCCTGCACCTACAGCGTTATCCCCGATCAGATAGAGGCCGGGACTTTTATGTATGCGGCCGCCATAACCCGGGGAGATGTGCTTGTAAGAAACGTCATTCCCAAGCATCTCGAGTCGATCTCGGCAAAGCTTGAAGAGATCGGATGTAATATCGAAGAGTTTGACGATGCGGTAAGAGTAACGGCAAGCAGGAGACTTCAGCCTACGCATATCAAGACACTCCCGTATCCCGGATATCCTACGGATATGCAGCCGCAGGCGGGTGTGGCCTTAGCTCTGGCAGATGGGGTTAGCACGATCACCGAGAGCATATTCGAGAACAGATTCAAATATGTCGATGAGCTCACCAGAATGGGAGCGAGCATTCGCGTAGAAGGAAATACGGCCATCATCGAAGGGGTGGAAGGGTTTACCGGAGCACACATCTCGGCACCCGACCTGAGAGCCGGAGCGGCACTGGCAATAGCGGCGCTGGCGGCGGACGGCATCACTGTGATGGATAATATCCGTTTCATAGAAAGAGGATATGAGGAATTCGATAATAAGATCAGGAATCTCGGCGGTGACATCACTAAGACCGCAGACGCAAAGCAAGAGATCAAAAAATCCAGATTCAAGATAGTCTGAAAGATCAGATAATGGCTTCGACGTAAAGCCCGTGTTCGTGAGAAAGATCAATATAATGACTTCCACAGTGAACCATGGGATGTGAAAGGTCAAGCTTGTTTATTAAAACGATATCTCCCTCCAGTCCGTTGGAAAGAAGAACCCTGTTATTTACATAGCTGTTTACAATGTATTCAAGGAAGGTCAGTATATACTTGGAATCGTATTTCTGGAGTCCTTCACTCTCAAAGATACCGATGACCTTGAATGGACACAGCGGACCACGGTATACCCGGGCCGAGGTCATGGCATCATAAACATCCGCGATGGAGACGATCTTTGCAAAATCGTCGATCCGGTCCCCGGTAAGACCGAGTGGATAACCGGAACCGTCGCATCTTTCGTGATGCATAAGAGCAGCATTCTTGATGTGATCATCCATATCAAGGTTTTTGAGGATATTGTAGCCCTCGACGGTATGGGTCTTGATCACCTGGTATTCGGAATCCGTAAGCTTTGCCGGCTTTCCGAGGATCTGATCCGGAATTTTGAGCTTTCCCACATCATGAAGCAGTCCGGCTACGGTAAGCGTATCGATATCACGATCGGGCATACCGAGCCATCTGCCGAATACATTGCATATCAGAGCAACATTCATGCAGTGGGCAAAGGTAGGATCGTCGTACATGCGCATGTTGTGGAGCATGTCGAATATCTGCATACCTGACGGGGTCTTACTTAGCAGTTTGTTTGTATCACTGAGAAGACTGTCGGTGTCGATCTTACTGCCTTTTGATACGGTAAGAAGGGAATTGACCTGTCCCTTGAAATCATCTACGGCACCCTCAAAGTCAGCCTTGAACTCTGCGTATTCCCGGGAAGATTTGATCCTCTGGCTGTAGGTCATCTCATCCTGAGGGATCTCTGTCAAAGGCGTATCGGACTTTGAATCCTCCCGGACACGGACAGAAAGTATCGAATAGAATTCAAGCTTGGTGATCGATTTGTCGGTAAGCTCAGTGTCTTTAAGCAGTACCAGCTGATTGTTATAAGTATATACATCCTCTGCTACTACCATTCCGGGTATTAAATTCTGTGTAAGTATCCGCGGCATTTATTGACTCCAAACTTTAACCAATTATGATTAAGTATAAAAAGCTTTTAGTGCTATGTCAAAGGAAAACTTACTTTGACGATATTTGAAGAATAAAATACACTATGTCATAGATATATCATTCAGGATCCGGTATATAACCGGATGAATGTTGTTTGTCAAAAGAAAGTACGGATCAGAGGAAACTATTATGAGGATCGTTGATGTGTTATTGAATAAAAAGGTTCTTGTCTGGGGCTATGGGCTGGAAGGCAGATCTGTTGAACGATTTATAAAAGAGCATTGCAAGGTATCTGTTTTGGATGTTTTCGAGGGCGCACCGGAGGATGTCGATGAAGACAGTTATGACATCATAATAAAGAGCCCCGGTATCAAAATGTCTCATTACAATGATAAATATACATCTTCTACCGAACTTTTCTTAGGGCAGTTTTCTGACCAGGTTATAGGTATAACGGGAACAAAGGGGAAGAGCACGACTTCTTCTCTTCTTTATCATGTGCTTTCGGATTGTACTTCCCAAAAAGTCTTACTTGTAGGAAACATCGGATATCCCTGCTTTGATGTTTATGATAAGATCACGGAAGATACAATAATAGTCTATGAGATGTCATGTCATCAATTATCCCATACAGGGGTATCGCCTCATATAGCTGTTTTTTTGAATCTATATGAGGATCATCTTGATTTTTACGGTACCAGAGAAAGGTATTTTGAAGCTAAGAAAAACATCATCTCGCATCAGAAAGAATCTGACTATGCCTTTGTAGGAGATACCGTACCTGAGATTGAAACCAGGGCGCAGATACACCCTGTTAAACTATCCGGATCGTTAAAGTTTGAAACATCACTAAAAGGCGAGCACAATCAGTACAATGCTAATTTTGTGTATCGCATATGCAAGGATGTATTTAACCTTGATGAAAAAAATATCAGAGACAGCATAAAGAGTTTCAGGGGATTACATCATCGATCGGAATTTGTCGGGAATATCGAAGGAGTCGATTACTATAATGATTCGATCTCAACCATCCCTGAAGCTACGATCGCAGCGGCAGAAAGCATTCCTGATACAGAAACAGTCCTTATCGGAGGGATGGACAGAGGAATCGATTATTCTGTTCTGATAGCTTACATTCAAGACCATCCGGATATCAATTTCATCATGATGTACAGCTCGGGAAGCCGTATTTACGATGCGGTTTCAGACCTGAAAAACTGTTATTACGAGAAGGACCTGCATGATGCGGTTGCTCTCGCAAAAAAGATCACACATGCCGGAAATGCCTGTATCCTGTCCCCGGCAGCAGCCTCATACGGTTATTTTAAGAATTTTGAAGAGCGGGGAGATGTATTTTGTCGGCTGCTTGTACCATCAACCACTCTTACTTTTACTGGTGATATAGGTTTCGATCACTATATGAGAGAAAAGTGGAAAGATCCGGAGCTGTTATCGGATGAGATCAAAGAACTGTTTTTATCATCGGATCATAATATCATCAATATCGAAGGGCCCCTTGTCGACGAAAATGCTGAGAGAGCCAAGGCAAAAGAGACCCGCCTGATGCATACCATCAATCCTGACGCAGTATCATTATTTAAGGATATCAAGGCCGACATATGGAATCTATGTAATAATCATATAATGGATGCGTCGGCTTACGGACTGGAGCAGTCTTTACGCGAGGCAAAACGCTGTAATTGTTCGACTATAGGTGTCGGAATGGATCTGGATGAAGCGAAACGACCGGTGATCCTTAATGAGGCCGGTGGAATAGGTATGTTTGCCGTAGGCTATCAGCGCGCCTGCAGAAAGGCTGATAAAAACACTCCCGGTTGTCTTAGCTGGAGTGATCTTGATTCCATAAGAGAGGTGATCGACTCCATCAAAAAATGCTGCCGCTGGTGCATCATCGTAGCCCATGCAGGGGAAGAGTTCACTTCCTTACCCTCTCCATATACAAGAGAACGCTATATGCAGTTCCTGGATATGGGGGCTGACATTATCGTTGCTCATCATCCGCATGTGCCTATGAATTATGAGCTGATAGATGACAAGGCTATCTTTTATTCTTTGGGAAACTTCATATTTGATACAGATTATCAGAGAGCTCAGTTTAATACAGAAAAGGGTATAATCCTGCAGCTCACCCTCGATGAAACAGCATTTCACTTCACAGCACACGGGATAAAGATCGACAGAGAAACTGACCATGTTGCCATCGACCGCCTGCCTGATATATTTACGGATGTACCTCAGGACGAATACGAAAAGCTTGCCCCGCTTGCGGCTAAAATGTTTATTGCGGCGACAAAACGGCAACAATTGTATTTATATCCGGA
>JAILQK010000012.1 GCA_024699045.1 Lachnospiraceae bacterium
TTCATAGACTAATGAAGCTTTCTCCCTGATCATGTCTAAAGAAGCATGATCAAGAATCTTATCAGAACATAATATCCTGTCTCCGGAGTAGAGTATCACGCCTATATCCTCAGACTGGTTATATGTCCTAAGCATACTCCCGATCTTAGCCTCATCTGATAAGAGCACAGAATAACCCAGTGTTTTTTGTCCTTCTTTTACAGCCTCATAGGTGCCTATGTAATTCTGATTGCCTGAACTGATACTGATAACGCCCCCATTTTTCCCACTTATCAAAAGAAACGCCCTGTTTAATGCCGTATTATCGACACTCCCGCGAAGTCTGAAAAAGCGACCGCTTTCATCAAACACGACCACATTTTCACTTCCCTGCATATATCCCGAAATACCGCTCTTTTCTTCAGAGAGGATAGCGCCTGCTTTGTAAAAGGAATATGTATCTTCCTCTTTAAGCATGTTTATGATATCCCCGTTGCCGGCAAGCTCATTTGCGCTGTTTTCCAACATGAGAAGTTCTTCCTCTATGCCGTAAATGATTGCTTCGGAAGAAGATCTTGTCTGTTCTGCCAGATTCCTGTCTATCACAGACCGGGTCAGTACATAAAAGAAAACCCAGATAAGCACAAGGATGACCCCAAGCATACTGATGGCAGTTATGAAGTTTTTAAGGATCTGCCCTTTCTTCATCAGTTACCTTTCAAAATATCCGTCCAGAACAATACGCTCTTTTCTTTTTCATCGATCAGCCTTTGCTGATCGGGAATGATCAGATCTATGTCGGAAAGGGGTACATCATTGCCATCCGGGACATCTCCTCTGACCGACCATGTTCCCGCTGTAGTGAATGGCCTTAATCCGGCTCCCTGTCCGTCCTTCTCTCCCAGTAGAAATCGAATGAACAGTTTTGCGGAATTCTCATTTTTACATCCCTTTGTCAGCATCACCGCATAGGATGTCCGGCATCCGGAGAAGGGTGTAAGCTTATAGACCGGTGCGAGACTGTATCCCACACCCGCAAGGCGCAGCTTACTTGAAACACACCATCCGAAGTCAGCTTTACCGTCATTCAAAGCCTCCGTAACCTCATCCGAACTGTTTGTAAACATGATATTTTCCGAAACCTTTTCCCAAAAATACTCAGCTGCATTCTCCGTTCCTTCGAGCTTAAGTTTTTCTCCTGCGTATGCTGCGTATGCATCTTCAAATTCACCGATGTGATCAAGGGATGATGCGCAAAACGCATAAGTAGAAAAGCTTCTCAGGGGATTTGGCATATAGATCCTGCCCCTGTACTTCTCCTCCGTTAACTCCCAGATATTTTCTATCGGGCACTCCGAATACTCTTTTGTGCTGTAAAAAAGGATCTCTGCCTCATTCAGGAAAGATACCATTCCGTCCGCAGCTGCCTCTTCCATATGGACCCCTATATCCTCAGGCAGAAAAGGTACCACAATACCCGTATCAACAAGACGTGACTTAAATTCTCCGCTGTTGTCATTACAAAGCACAACATCACATACAGGCGTGCCGCTTACGTTTCCTTTTTCCACCTCTTCGATCAGATTCGGGCTTCTTAAGTCCCGAACTTCGACAAAGAGACCGGGATACGCTTTTTCAAAGGCTTCCTTGGTATCAACCACCCTGGTTGAAACGGTATAGACTACCAGAATATCCTCCTTAAGCGCCCTTTCATATAATTCTTCCGAAGTACTGTTATCGGTTATAACATTACCGGTTTCTTCCTCTATGCCGGCTGCATCCCCGCATCCGCCGAGAGCGAGAGCCATAGCAAGTATCAGTGCGGCAATCCTTCCAGGTATCTTTTCCATTCTTCATCACTCCATATATCCTTTTTACCGCGGATAAAATCCTCCATCGCGGCATCTATGTATCCGGACAGTCTGTCATCGTACGGGTGAAACACGTCAATTTTCGGCAAAAGATCCTCATAACTCATATATGCCCGACCGTTAATATATTCAAAGTCTGAATTAACACCGTTCCAGGTAACGCCCTCCAGATATTCCTCCGGCACATTCATCGGCCCTATCCCGTTCAGGTGTTTATTCTGAGATGTGTTCCAAATATAATTGACGGTGGTTATGGTTGACACTCCCCCATACACACTGACATCGCTTCCGTCGGAATAAATCCAGTCTTTACCCTCTTCCCCATATCTCGCGATCAAGGATGCTTCGGGAGTCATCATAAGAGAAAGCAGTCTTTCCGACTGCTCTTTTTTATTGCTTCTTTCCGTTATGATCGCTCCTATTTCGGGATCTTTCTGTATGTACAGCGCGTTCTTTTCCCCGTTCGGACCCTTAAGAGGCGGAACATGGATATACCTTGCCAGTATCTCGGGATTACCCTGATAGATCACATCAGATATGGACGAGGTCGTAAAGGCACCTACGATATCCCGATCACTGTTACAAACTTCCGTAAATTGTTTGGTGTTCCCGTCCCATATACTGTCATCCAGAAGCCCACCTTCATACAATCCGTGACAATATTCGATCCCGGCTCTGAATTCGTCCGTGGCGGCATAAAGAATATCTGCATCTTCGTTTATCCCGTATCTTGAATGATACGGATCATTATAAATAAATGAGTTTAAAAGAATTTCCACGGGTGAAAACGAGTATTCC
>JAILQK010000027.1 GCA_024699045.1 Lachnospiraceae bacterium
CGTTATCTGAGACCCGCGGGAATCCTTATGTTTTCTGTGTGTACCATAACCCGTGAGGAGACAGTCGATCAGGCCGGATATATTGAGAAGTTAGGGTTACATAAAATAGAAGAGCGACAGCTGCTGCAGGGGATCTCTCCCTGTGACGGTTTTTATTATTCTATATGGCGAAAATGATGGCGAAAATGATGGTGAAGGATATATATGATCTCACTAAAACCGAATTAAGACAGGAGCTTGAGGAGCTGGGCGAAAAACCGTACAGGGCAGGGCAGATCTTTTCCTGGCTCCATGCAAGGGGAGCGGTTTCCTTCGATGATATGAGTGACATCTCGAAGTCATTGAGGATGAAGCTTAAGGAAAGGTATTCGATGAACCGGCTTCAGGTCATGGAGGCGCAGCGTTCTTCTACGGACGGGACCGTAAAATATCTGTTCGGACTTCATGACGGAAGCGCGATAGAGGGTGTCTTCATGGAATACAGGAGCTGGAATACGGCCTGCATCTCATCGCAGGTGGGCTGTGCCATGGGATGCAGATTCTGTGCTTCGGGTATAGACGGGTGTGAAAGGAACATGACCGCGGGTGAGATGGCCGCGGAGGTATACGGGATGGAACGGGACACCGGAAAGAAGATCTCCAACGTCGTTATAATGGGCTCCGGAGAACCGCTGTTAAACTATGACAGTCTTATCCGGTTTATAGTCATGATCACCGATCCGGACGGAAAGGGGATCTCTCAAAGAAACATCACCGTTTCCACCTGCGGGATCGTTCCGGGGATAGACCGTCTTGCCGGAGAAAAGCTCGGAAGGGAACATTCCCAGGTGAATCTGGCAATATCCCTTCATGCCGCAACCGACATAAAAAGGAAGAAGATCATGCCTATAGCGGAAAAATACAGCGTATCGGAGGTGGTTGCCGCGGCGCAGAGATATTACGAAGCAACTCACAGAAAGGTCACCTTTGAATATGCGCTCATCGCCGGGCAGAATGACACGGATGAGGATGCGGCAGAGCTTGCGGCGCTGCTGGGAGGGAAAGATATCCATATGCCGGTCCTTGTGAACCTGATACCGGTGAACCCCGTAGAAGGTAACGGATACAGGCGTCCTTCAAGGCAGGCTTGCGTCAATTTCAAAAATAAACTTGAAAACTTTGGAATAAATGGTAGTATAAGGAGGGAACTTGGCTCCGATATCGACGGTGCCTGCGGTCAGCTGAGAAGGCGTAAACGTGCCGATTACAGTGATACGGGGCCGTGAGGGGCTTTCTTATTGTGTGGAGGTAAAAATGATAAAGACCTTTTCGATGACTGATATGGGTCAGAAAAGGAAAGTTAATCAGGACTACGTGTTTACTTCGGAAAATCCGGTCGGCAATCTTCCGAATCTCTTTATCGTAGCTGACGGTATGGGGGGACATGCCGCCGGGGATTATGCTTCGAGGTTTGCAACGGAGACAGTGGTGTCCGATATCAAGGATTCACATGAGCAAAATCCGATAAGGCTTATCCGTCATGCTTATGAGACGGCCAATGCCGCTATCATCGAGGAAGCAAAAAGGCTTCCCGATCATGAGGGCATGGGTACGACCCTTGTGGTGGCGACGATCATCGATGATCTGCTGTATGTAGCGAACGTCGGAGATTCGAGACTCTATGTGATAGGGAACAGGATAAGCCAGATAACAAGGGATCACAGCCTTGTGGAGGAAATGGTAAGGGCCGGCGAGATCGATGAATCCATGGCAAGGGTTCATCCCATGAAGAATAAGATCACGAGAGCCATCGGAGGAGACTACGACATACGCGTTGATTTCTTCGATATCAAGCTTAATTATGAAGATAAGATCCTGATGTGCACCGATGGTCTTACCAATATGGTAGAGGATGAGGATATCAGGATGATAGTGGAAAGCTCGCCGGATGTGGTGAGTTCGGTACAAAGACTTGTGGAGAGGGCAAATTCCAACGGGGGGTTTGACAATATAGGAATAGTGCTCGTAGAGCCATTTGAAGCAGGTTAAGGATCGACCGGGATTTCCCGGATCATCATTTTGCAGAGGAAGATTTAAGTAATGATCAGTGAAGGAATAATACTGGCAGACAGATATGAGATATTGAGCCGGATCGGAACCGGGGGAATGTCTGATGTGTACAGGGCGCAGGATCTAAAGCTTTCACGTTTCGTGGCGATAAAGGTTCTGAAGCAGGAATATGCGGAGAACCAGAATTTTGTTACCAAATTCCACGCGGAAGCACAGGCTGCGGCCGGCCTTATTCATTCAAATATAGTAGGCGTATATGACGTAGGTGAGGACAACGGGCTTCAGTACATTGTCATGGAGCTTGTCGAAGGGATCACCTTAAAGCATTATATAGAAAAGAAGCTCAGGCTGTCGGTCAAGGAATCCATCAGTATCGCGATACAGATGGCTCAGGGTCTGGAATGCGCTCACAAGGCCGGGATCATCCACAGAGATGTAAAACCTCAGAACGTTATCATCTCCAAGGACGGAAAGGTCAAGGTCACGGATTTCGGTATCGCCAAAGCCGCGACAAGTGAGACTATCACATCCAACGTAATGGGATCCGTGCATTACACTTCTCCCGAGCAGGCAAGAGGAGGTTATTCCGATGAAAAGAGTGATATCTATTCTCTGGGTATCGTTCTTTTTGAAATGCTCACGGGGCGGGTTCCCTTTGACGGAGACACGACCGTTACCATAGCCATCCAGCATATTCAGGATGCGATGCCAAGTCCCAGGGAGTTCGTGAACGATATCCCTGTAAGCATAGAGCAGATAATCTTCAAGTGCACGGAGAAGAATTCGGACAGAAGATACTCCTCAATGTCCGAGGTCATAGCCGATCTCAAGCAGTCATTGCTGACTCCCGATGAAAACTTCATAAAGCGCATTCCTTCCGGTGGGATCGGGGGCGCTACCAAGATGGTTTCCGACGATGAGATCATGTCCGTGAAACAAAGATCCGGAAATATCGACGTGGATGAGTCTTTGATATCTGCCTACAACCGGAATAAGGATAAATCTAAAAATGCGGAAGCCGAGAGGGGAGAAAGTCCCCGAAGGAAAAAAAGACCGGATGATGCGTCTTCCGAAAACGATCCGGAAAGAAGAAGGAGAAGACCGAGAGATCCGGAGGATAAAGAGAGCTTCGAAGAGGAAGAGCTGAGACGGAAGAGAAAAGAGGCGGCGGCAAGGAAGAGAAGAGAGAAGGAAAGAGAAGCCGATCCGCGCAGGGGAGGAAACCGCAGGACTTCCGGCGGCAACAGCCGCACCAGGAGCCGCAACGATGACAGACAGCGCGTCAGAAAGACTCCCGATCAGAACGCACGCAGGAACGACAGATATCGTGACGAGGATGATATGGATGAAAGGATGACTATGATAATGAGGATCATAGCCGTCATAGTCGGTATCATCATTCTGATACTGATAGTATTCATCGCAAGACGGGTGATCGCGGTCAAGGAAAATTCGGCTTCGGAGAATTCAATAGTATCTGAAAACAAAGTGCTTAAGGATTTTACGGGTCAAAATGTAGAGACGGCTAAGGCTGCGCTGGAGGCAGAAGGATTTGTGGTCCAGTCGAGTTATGAGGCCTCCGAAAATGTGGAGTCGGGATCCGTTATCTCACAGAACCCTGCGGGTGGCAGCCAGATCCCCGAGGGATACACGGTGACTCTTGTAGTAAGCTCAGGATCTGGAAATATAGCTGTTCCCAGCCTTGTCAATTCCACTGCGGCCGAAGCAAAAGTCGCGCTGCAGAATATAGGGCTTTCAATGACTCTTACCGAAGGAACATCGGATACGGTACCTTCAGGGTCCGTGATCTCCCAGAGTCCCGAGGCAGGATCCATGGTCGCTCCGGGATCCACGGTATCGGTGGTGATCAGTACGGGAGCCGGCGCGGACACGGGAGAGGAGATGCCCGAGGGCAGCGTTGCGGTACCCAATATCATAGGGATGACAGAGACTCAGGCCAAGACCGCGCTTACGGCATCGGGATTGTCATGGACTTCGATCACCGAAACGGCATCTGACAGTGTGGTCAAGGGAATGGTAGTTTCGCAGAGTGTCGAGCCGGATACACTTGTCTCGAGCGGATCAAGCATAGATTTTGTTCTCAGCAGCGGACCCGAGAATGCAGAACCTCAGTTGTTCTCGCAGTCGGTTCAGGCGCCTTCAGGCTATGCAGCGGGGACGCCGGCAAGCATAACCCTTACCGGTAATAATTCCGGAAAGATATACGGACAGAAAGATGTTGCGGAGTTCCCTGTCACGATACAGATATCCTCGGCGGAAGTGGACAGCGCCGATACCGCCGGTGTCTTTTCCATAGTCTATACACAGCGGGTTGAAGGAGTAAATGAGGACGGAAGCGCTTTTACCACCGATCAGCAGGCAACGGATGCTTCACAGAGCATATCTTTCTCAACCGGACAGTAAGGGATCGGATGCTTGAAGGCAGGATACTCAAAGGGGTAGGCGGTTTTTATTATGTTCATACCGATGAGGGGATCTATCAGTGCCGTGCCAAGGGGTTGTTCAGGAAAAAGTCTCTGAAACCTCTGGCAGGAGACATATGCCGTATAGAGCTTACGCATACGGATGATGTCGAGGGTAATGTGGTGGAGATCCTTCCCAGAAAGAATCATCTGGTGAGACCTCCCGTAGCGAATATAGATCAGGCGCTTGTGATCTTTGCCATGCACAGCCCCGAGCCGGTCTGGGGGCTTTTGGACCGCTATCTCATAATGATGGAGAGCGCAGGTATCCCCTCGGTTATATGCATAAATAAGGATGATCTTGCCTTAAGCGATGAGGCGGCAGAGATAGAAAGGATCTACGGATCCGGAGGTTACAGGATCGTTTTTACATCCGCAAAGGAGCAGACCGGTCTGGATGAACTTAAGGAGCTCCTTAACGACAGGGTCACTTCGGTAGCGGGACCGTCCGGGGCCGGAAAATCATCTATAATCAATGCTCTTACAGGGAATAACACCATGGAGACCGGAGATCTGAGCCCCAAGCTGGGAAGGGGCAGACAGACCACGAGACACACCGAACTTGTTTTTCTGTGGGAGAGGACATTTATTTTCGATTCGCCGGGGTTTTCCGCGATCGAGCTGCCCGATATCGATGAGGGGGAACTGGCCGGATGTTTTCCCGAAATGAGAAAACACATAGGACAATGCTTCTACGGAGACTGTACACATATTCATGAACCCGAATGCGCAGTGAAAGAAGCCGTTGCTTCGGGAGACATCACATCGGAGAGGTATGATTCGTATACCGGGATTTATAAGGAGATGCAGGAACGGAGGAAATACTGATGGAATATAAGCTTCATCCTTCAATATTGGCGGCGGATTTCAAGAATCTGGGCGCGGATATAGAGAGTGTGGTGGCGGCAGGGGCCGACGGGATACATATAGACGTGATGGACGGGGATTTTGTCCCTCAGATCTCATTTGGGATGCCCCTTATCAAATCGATAAGAAGCGCTACCGACGTCACCTTTGACGTGCATCTCATGGTCACCAATCCGGAGCGTTATATTGAAACTTTCGTGGAGTGCGGGGCCGACATCGTGACGATACATGCTGAAGCCACGAGAGACGTGGAGAACGCGCTCAAACAGATAAGACGGGCCGGAGTCAAGGTCGGACTGGCGCTGAATCCGGGCACATCACTTTCAACTCTTGATTATATAATCGATGACGTGGATATGGTCCTTCTTATGACGGTGAATCCGGGATTCGGGGGACAGAAGTATATCGAGAAGGCTACCAGAAAAATAAAAGCGCTCAGAGCGATGGCGCAAAATGAGGGCAGAGAGCTTGATATAGAGGTGGACGGCGGAGTCATCGCCGAAAACCTTAATACGGTGCTTGAAGCCGGAGCCAACATCATCGTTATGGGTTCCGCGATATTTAACGGAAAAGCGGCCGATAATACAAAACTATACAAGGAAGAGATAAGAAGATTTTTAGGATAAGAGATTTTTTCGAAGATCACATCCGGCTGGTGATAGCAGCGGCGTCGATCCTTGCTGTCATCGTTTTGGGAGCCGTATGGTCTTATCTGGCACCCCGTCTTAAAGGGGAGCAGCTATGGGAAGAAAAGACCATAGAGCTGGGTGACACTCTCACCGAAGATCCCTCGTATTACATGTCAGGAAGTGACTGGGTCATCGATCATACGGTCATAGATGTTTCCAGAGTAAAGACCGATACCGTAGGAGATTACAAGATAAGGGCGATCAGTCCTTTCAGCATAAGCACGTTCAGTGTTCATGTCGATGACACTGTCCCTCCGGAGATAACGATCGGATCCGGCTGGAAGACTGTGCTTGAAACCGGTAAAATGTATGATCCCGAGATTCTTGGGATCGAAGTTTCGGACCTTAGCGGGCTTACCTTCGTAAAGTATTATTACAACGGGCAGAGTATCGATAAGCTTATGTTCACAAAGCCCGGCAACCCCGAGATAACGATAAAGGCCAGCGACGGAAATGCCAACATCTCGGAGCAGAAGGTGAAGCTTTTCGTGGATTCCCCGCCTAAATTCTACGGGGTACACGATCAGTATCTCCTTATAGGGAGCACGGAGGCAGATCTGGATCCGGTTTTCGCAAAGGACGAGGTGGACGGCGGTCTTACTTCCGAGATAAAGACCGATCTAACAAATGTTGATTTTAATCATCTGGGAGATTACCGTGTCACTTACAGTGTATCTGACGGATACGGGCTGTTCAGCAGTGTATCCAGCACGATCCATATCGTGTCTTCCAAAAAGACCGTGGAGCAGCAGAGAGACAAGTGCGTGATCCTTAAAGAAGACCTTCAGTACGCGGTGGATGAAGGCTTTTTCACATATGAACCTAATAATGACAACAAACGAAAATGGGTGATAGATAACTGCGACAAAACACTCATCAATCTTTTTGTCGCCAATGATGACGGGAGCACGAGCAGCGGATCGGCATTCATCTATGAGATCACGCCCGAGTATGTTTACATGGTATCTGTCTATCATGTGACCAGCGCCCTTGAGAGCGAGCCTATATACATAACGTTTTACGATGGTACAAAGATCAGGACCACGATAAGATCCATAAGACTCAGCGCCGGAAACGAGGCCTCTCTTTTCAGGATAGCCGTCTCGAGCATACCCTATCATACTTTCATAAGATTAAAGGAAGTTACTACCGAAAAAGACATATACGATCATGTCACTGCCGGAACTCCGCTCATCGAATACAGCAAAAACTGGCGTGGAGGTGAGATACCGACACTTATCAGGGATACAAGTGTCATATCGTTTTCATTGTCCGATATACAAAGGAAGTTTGTGGATAATGATTCATATTTCACGGTGGTGCGAAAATCCGTGAGCGGAATGAGTGGAACGGCAGTTTTTGATTACAGAGGAGTGCTGGCCGGTATATGCAGCAAGACCATGTATCCTTTGGAATCCGAGGAGCCGCAGTACAGAGACGGATGTGATTTCGTGCTGATGGTGGATGATCTGGATGATCTCATGGACAGGGCAAAGGAGCTTGCAAGATAGCATGCAGGCTCCTTTATCATCTCAAACCCTTATCCTGCCTGACAGGATTACTTACATCCTAAAGTCCTGTCTGCAGGGATTGTTCTGATGCATCGGTAATGGGCGGGATCAAGTACTCTTCATTAGTCTCAAGAGAGCAGCATGCGAAAAAGGGTCGGCCTCCTCCATAAGTGGCTATACGTCCGCCGCTGACTGCATCTAACTGCTCGTCGTCAAGCTTAAGGACAGATTTGCTTTCGGTGGTATTGCCTGAACTTAGGTTTTCTGCAGGGGTTTTTTTCATCTTCATGGTATAGTCTCCCTTTAATGGATTTATGGCGTTATTCTTTCTGTAATTGAGGAATAAATATTCCTTTATATGTTATTTATACGATAAAAACAGAAATGTGGCAATAAAGAAAAAATCAATGATCGTTTATTATCCTGCCCCTGAAGCGGAGGAGAAGCGGTTGATGCTTGTAAAAACAGATTATGTCGACTATTATATACTGGTATTTACTCTTGAATAATCAGCCGGGGTTTCTGACCGGTGACCGGACGTATAAAAATGCAGAAAAAAACCACAGATAAAGAGAAGAAAGAGCCTGAAAAGGCTGATGAAGAAAAAGACGGGCAGAGACCTCTGATCCTGTTTGAGGGTGCAGGCAAGATCTACAGGACGGGCCAGATCGTCTATGAGGCGCTTCATGATGTGAATCTTGAGATCATGGAAGGGGAGCTGGTGGTGATCCTTGGACCCAGTGGAGCCGGTAAGAGTACATTGCTGAACCTTCTCGGCGGACTGGACGGAGCGACCAGCGGTAAGATATTCTTCGGCGGAGAAGAGATCACGGCTTTCGATGATGTCCGTCTAGGAAAGTTCAGGGCCCATGATGTAGGTATTATTTTCCAGTTCTATAATCTCGTCCCGACACTTACGGCATATGAAAATGTTGATCTGATGCAGGATCTCGGAGTAGAGATCATGGATCCTCTTGAAGCGCTGCGCATGGTGGGACTTGAGGACAGGAAGGATAATTTCCCTTCACAGATGTCCGGAGGTCAGCAGCAGCGTGTTTCCATAGCCCGCGCCATAGCAAAGAAGCCCAGACTGCTGCTATGCGACGAGCCTACGGGAGCGCTGGATACAAATACCGGACGGGAAGTGCTGAAACTCCTTCAGGATCAGAGCAGAGTGCATGGGCAGACTGTTGTCATGGTAACGCACAACAGTCTGTTTGCAGAGATAGCCGACAAGGTGGTCATGGTTAAGAACGGTACCGTGGTCGATGTGAAGATAAACGAAAGTCCCAAGGATGCTGAGGAAATAAACTGGTAGATCCCGATGACAGGAAATTTAAGAAAAAAATTATTTAGAGATCTGCGACAGAATTTTGTACAGTTTCTTGCTATATTCGTGATGTGTTTTTTTGCCATGCTGGTGCTGGAGGGTTTTGATTCCGATGAGACGGGAGATTCAAGGTCCGTAGATGAATACTACAGGGATACTGATTTTCTTGATCTGTATGCGGAGTCGGAGAGCTTTAACCGGCAGGATCTCCTGAATCTTAAGGGTCTTCCGGATGTGGCCGATGCAGAGCTGAGGTCAACGGTAAACGGCAAGGTCAGGCTCAGCGAAGAAAAGAAGGTTGAGTTCAACTTCATCCAGACCAACAATATCTCAAAGATGCTGCTAAGTGCCGGTGAAAACTATGAGGAAGGGATGAGCGGGATCTGGATAGACCGGAGTTTTGCCGAAAGACAGGGGATAGAGATCGGTGACGCTCTGCAATGTGTATGCAATGATAACCGATTTACGGAAGTCGTTCGCGGTATCATTGATAATCCCGAGCATATGTATTTTGTCATCGATGACACCTATACGGAGCCTGATCTGGGTGATTACGGATATGCGTTTCTGGATGCCGGTGAGTATCCCGGTGCCGATATCTCATATAACCGTATATATGTCGATCTGAAAACCGTAGAGAATCAGTTCAACCTTGATGATCACGATATAGCCATGCTTGACAATGCGAAGATGGAGATCATGAGGGCACTGGATAAAACAGGCCTTACAGTCGTAACAAAACAGTGGGAAGCAGGTTTTCGGGCATATCAGGGGGATATGGAATACAACGATACGATGGGGATCGTATTCCCCGCGCTTTTCATAATGATCGCCATGCTTGGTATCATGACAACCATGACGAGACTGGTGACGAGACAGAGAACGATCATTGGCACTCTGAAGGCTCTCGGCTTTTCAAGGCAGGCGATCCTGATACATTACATATCCTATTCCTTTTTCATAGCGCTTACGGGAAGCATAGCGGGTTCCATTGCAGGCTGGTGGACCCTGGGGAAGACCTTGAACAGCAGCATGAACAGGTTTTACACCAACCCTTATGCGCGCATGGAATTTTCGATGAAACCGGTCATCGTGACGATAGTGATAGTAATGATGGCGGTAATGGTTAATTATTTCTCCTGCAGAAAGCTTCTGGTGCAGAGGGCATCGGATATACTCCGTCCCGAGCCGCCCGCAGTTGTCGGAGCAGGATTTCTGGAAAAGACGTTTTTGTGGAAGTTATTTGATTTTGCCACAAAATGGAACATGAGGGATATAAACCGAAACAGAGTGCGTACCCTGATGGGGATGATAGGTGTCACGCTTACTACCGCCCTGATGCTGTCGGCTTTCGGAACGGATGAGATCAACCACACCACGGAAGGGTGGCAGTATGATGAGCTGACTCCTGCCGACTATACGGTAACCTTTGATCCCGAGGCCGGGTACGGAGTCGTATATGATTATGCGAAGCAGTATGACGGGCAGATGATCCAGAGTACTCAGGCAGAGACATTTCATTCCGGTCAGACAAGGCTTTATAATATCTCGATAGTTGATGAAGGCAATCTTTTACGCTTTCAGAACAAGAACAAAGAGTATGTACATCTTTCGGATCATGAGATAGCTATAAGCTCAAGAGTTGCGGAGAATTATGATATAAAAGAGGGGGATTTCATCAGCTTCAAATTTCCCCAGTCCAAAGAAAGATACAGCGGCCGGGTAGGAATGATCTACAAGGCGCCGAGTAATCAGGGCCTTGCGATAACGAGAAAATATGCGGAAAGCCTTGGAATAACCTTTGCTCCGAATATGATATACACGAATAAGACGGTGCCGGGATCGCTGGAAAAAGACAGGCAGGAGGTATCCAGCGTGACGAGTAAGAAGGCATTTATCCAGTCACTCCGGGCTAAATCGGCCGGAACTGATGAAACAGTCACATACACCATGACACTGGCAGTGATCATAGGTGTCGTGGTGATGTATAATCTTGGGATATTGTCATTTACGGAGAAGACAAGAGAGATCGCCACTCTTAAGGTGCTTGGTTTCTCCACGAACAAGATACGGTGGATACTTCAGCAACAGAATATCATAGTCACCGGGGCAGGCACCGCTGCGGGTCTTTGCCTGGGGATAAAAGTGCTTGAGCTCATAGTGGGAAGTCTGGACGAAGAACTTGATTATATATTCATATTGAGTCCGCGTCCGTATATATATGCATTTTTACTGTCGTTCGTACTGTCATTGGCGGTGAACGGTATTATTTCAAGAAAAGTAATAGACATCGACATGGTCGAGGCGCTTAAAGGGGTGGAGTGAATGAAAAAGATCATAATCAGGATAGTGGCAGCAGTCATATGTCTGGGAGCGATCGCCGCAGGACTGGTATATTATCTGAGTCCTGACACGCTGAAGGTGACAGCGGTGGAAAGGGGAACGATCTCTCCGAGACTTGCCGGTACCGGGATCGTGGAGGGTGACCGGAAGCTTACCGTCTACTCCGATGTGAGCGGTGTCATAGATGACAGGTTCGTTGATCCCGGAGACAGGGTAAAGAAGGGCGACCCGCTGATCGGATATTCGGGTGAAAGCCAGCAGGATCAGGTGGATCTGGCGGCCACAGATGTGGAGTACAGCGAAAAGATTCTCGGAGCGGCAACGGACAGCAGGGAAAGCTATCAGAGCAAGCTGGATACGGCAAAGAAGAAGATATCAGAATGCGAACAGGTTTATGCGCTTCTTGAACAGCAGATAATGTCGCTGAATTCCGGAGTATACCTTAGCGACTATGAGCTGAAGGAGAGAAAGAAGAGCTGTGAAGCAGAGGTAGCAAATATACAGGGTGAGATAGCCAAGGACCAGGCGAGGCTCTCAAAGGTAGAATCCGATCTGAAGAGTATGGAGCTGAAGGGAGTCAATACAGACGAACAAAAGAAAGAAGTAGATGAATATGTCCAGAAGGCAAAAAAATACCAGGAAGAAATAGGTGACATGAACAAGTCCATCTCAGGGCTTCAGAGGGATGTGATCTGTCTGCCGCAGGAAGGCATGGATCCCAAGACTCATGACAGGTATCTGGTACTGCAGAACAACCTCGATACGGTGATGAGGATATGGACTGAGGCTAAGACCGACAGAGATACGTCACAGTCGATGCTCACGGCCTATCAGGAGATATATTCGGATGAGCAGCAGGTGGAGCGCAACAAGCTCACGCTCACACAGGCCGAGAAGGAGCTGGCTAAGGCGGCAGGCGGCAGTACGGCGCCGGCTGACGGTGTCATAACAGCCTGTCTCGTAGATGAGGGCGCATATGTGGATAAGGGGCATCCGGTGATCGAGATGCAGACCTCAGGCGGCTACAAGGTTAAGATGATGGTGTCGAAATACGATATTCCGAGCGTGCACGAGGGACAGAAAGCGGATATAGCTTTAGGCAACGTGCAGTATACAGGAACAGTCTCCAAGATAAATCAGGCGGCGGAGAATGACTCATCCGGTAAGGCAAAGGCGAGCGTGGAGATAACAGTGGATACCGGGGATGATCTTATCGTAGGCCTTGAAGCCGATGTCACGGTGCTGCTTGAGGATACGATCAATATCCTGAAGGTTCCCGTAGAATGCGTATATTCGGACGATGACGGATCCTTTGTCTATGTCGTGGATGACGAGCAGAAGGTTATGAAAAAATATGTGACCACGGGGCTTAAGGACAGTCTCTATATTGAGATAGAGGGACTTGACGAGGGAGCGCACGTGATCAGCGATCCGGATGCGGGCACTCATGTGGGTGAGAAGATAAAAGAAGAAATGCAGGAAGCAGATGCGGAGAATGCTCCCGCCTGACCGGAGTATGACCATGATCCTCCGGAGATTTGTTAAAAACCGACTTGCCAAAGGATCATATATGATGTAGAATTGTCTATTGTTTGAAAGGGGATAGTATCGTTATGTCAGGTATACGTATTTTTTTATATATTGTTTTTATGATAATCTGTGTCGCGCTGACCTTCATTGTTCTCGCGCAGGAAGGAAAGAGCGCAGGACTCGGAGCGATAAGCGGTATGGCAGACAGCTACTGGGGCAAGAACAAAGGCCGTTCCATGGAGGGAAAGCTCCAGAAGATCACTATCGCACTATGTGTACTCTTTATGGTGCTGGGACTGGTGCTCAATATAAAGGCTTTCTGATCCCGCTACATTGAAAAGGATAGGACGCAACGCTCCTGAGGATCTCGGGGGCGTTTTTCTATACTTTGGACCACAGGTGGACCATGGGGACGGAGTCGGGGGGTCACCGGAGAACCGTCGGAGAACCATAGGTGGACCATGGGGACGGAGTCGGGGGGCCATTTTGGTATGAAAAAGGACAGAATGAAAAAAAACGGAATAAAAAAGGACAGGATAAAAAAGAACAAGTCTCATGTGAAGAAGAAAACAGGACCTCTTAAATACAAGGGTACCTTTTCGGCTTCTCCGTCGGGATTTGGCTTTGTAAGGGCTGAGGAAGCCGGAGAGGACGTTTTTATTCCCGTGGACAGCGTCCATTCGGCGATGCACGGGGATATGGTCGAGATACGTGTGACAAAGAAGGCTCACGGCGGAAAGAGCGCTGAGGGTGAGATACAGCGTGTGATCGAGCGCGCGACGGATACTGTGGTCGGGACATTTGAAGCCGGAAGTCCCAGCCGCCGGACCGGGGATATCGCTTATGGTTTTGTCATCCCCGACAATAAGCATTATACGGACGATATATTTGTAAGCCGTGAGAGGAGCAAAGGCGCCCGGGACGGCGATAAGGTCGTCGTCAGGATCACGGAATACGGGAATAAGAGCCGGAAACGAAAGAGCGAGGGGATAATCACAGAGATACTGGGAGATATAGATACCCCCGGGGTCGATATCACATCACTCGTAAGGAGCTACGGATTGCCGGAAGCCTTTTCTAAGGAGGCAAAGGCCGAAGCTTCGGCAGCGGCAGCAGCAGGAGTAACAGAGGAAACTTTGGCCGGGCGCAAGGATCTGAGAGATCTTCTTACCATGACGATCGACGGGGATGATTCAAAGGATTTTGACGATGCGGTAAGCCTTAAAAGAAAGAACGGAGGCTGGGAGCTCGGGGTGCATATCGCTGATGTTTCCGAGTATGTCAAAGAGGGCTCGGAGCTGGACCGGGAGGCTCTTAAGAGGGGGACATCGGTGTACCTCCCGGACAGGGTGATCCCCATGCTTCCCGAGATCCTCTCGAACGGGATATGCTCTTTGAATCCGGACGAAGACAGACTTACGCTGTCCTGCATTATGAGTCTCGATGAAAAGGGAAGGGTCAAGTCGTCAAGGATAACGGAGAGTGTGATCAGAAGCCGTTACAGGATGACCTACCGGAATGTGCAGAAGATACTGGACGGGGATGAAGAACTGAGAGAAAAATATGCCCGGATCGTTCCCGTGCTTACGGATATGAAAGAGCTGTCGGAGCTCATAAGACACAGGAGAGTGAAGCACGGAGCTATCGATTTCGATCTTCCCGAGGCGGAGATCCTTCTGGACGAAAACGGAAGGACAAAGGATGTGAGGGTACATGAGAGGAATGAAGCGACAAAGCTCATCGAGGACTTCATGCTCCTTGCGAACGAGACCGTTGCCGGAACCTTTGCCGATATGGGGATCCCTTTTATATACAGGACGCATGACAAACCTGATGAAGAAGGGATCAGGGAGCTTGCACTTTTTGTGACTAGGTTCGGGTATCACATCAAACAGAAAAAGGACGGGGTTACCGGCTCGAAGGAGCTTCAGAAACTCTTAACGGATACCTGCGACACCGATGCCGAGAGGATAATAAGGACACTGGCGTTAAGGTCGATGGCACAGGCCAGATACTCGACCGAATGCAGCGGACATTTCGGGCTCGCGATGGAGTACTATACTCACTTCACGTCTCCGATAAGGCGGTATCCGGATCTTCAGATCCATCGTATCATCAAAGAATACCTGAGGCTGTCGCTTTCTGACAAGCGGATCTCTCATTATAAGGAGATACTTTCCGGAGTAGCCGAAAGGTCGTGCATCACGGAAAGACGGGCCGATGATGTGGAGAGGGAAGCAGATAAGCTGAAGATGGTAGAATATATGCAGTCCCGGATAGGGAACGAATACGACGGAGTCATCTCCGGAGTCACTGACTGGGGAATATATGTGGAGCTTCCGAATTGTATTGAAGGCATGGTCCCTTTGAGAAGCCTGACGGACGACTACTATGAGCTGAACGAGACGGAACATAAGGTCGTGGGCAGGGCTTCCGGTATAAGTTACGGTCTGGGAGAGAAGCTTAAGGTCAAAGTGACACGGGCAGATAAGCTTGCGTGTGAGATAGATTTTGAGATAGTGGGGTAAAAACATGGGAGACAACAGCGGGAAAAAAGTTCTTGTGAATAATAAAAAAGCATTTCACGACTACTTTATAGAAGAGCAGCTTGAGGTAGGCATTGAGCTTTTCGGGACTGAGGTTAAATCGGTCAGGGCAGGCAAATGCTCCATCAAGGAGGCTTATATCGATGCGAGGAGCGGAGAGCTTATAATCTACGGAATGAACATCACTCCCTATGAGAAAGGAAATATATTCAATAAGGATCCTCTTCGCGATAAAAAGCTGCTGGCTCATAAAAAAGAGATAATGAAGCTTCAGGGGCAGCTTACACAGAAGGGCTATACGATACTTCCGCTCGAAGTATATCTTGTACGGGGAAGGGTGAAGCTGCTTATCGGTCTGGGCCGCGGCAAAAAGCTTTATGATAAAAGAGAAAGCATCGCAAAGAAGGATATGCGCCGTGAGACAGAAAGAGAGTTTAAGGTTAAAAATCTCTGATCTGTGCAGGTCCGTAGGATCACTCCGTTACGATCACTTTTACCTTGAAGCGTAATCCCTGCTTGCAGGCCACCGTTATCACGGTCTTGCCGGGACTTATCGGGGTCATCACGCCGTCTGCTCTTATCTCGCATATGTCGGGGTCAGCGGATTCAAACCCGATCCCGTATCTAGCGATGGCTTCAAGCTCCGCTTCTTTAAGCGTATAATTTTCTGTTCTTATCAGAGGCCTTATCGCGTTGATATATGGTTTTGAAAGTGACAGACGATATTCTCTGGCCGGGGAGTAGAATTCCCTGAGTCCTCCCGAAACGGAGCTTCCTGAGGATACACTTTGGGGATCCGTTACACCAAGGGTTATCTCACGGCTGACATTCTTATAGGTTATGGTCAGATTCGTCAGGCCTTCGGAAACGGGAGATACGACGCCGTCTTCTATACTTATGATCGCATCATTGTATTCACTGAAGGTTATCTCGTCCGCTCCTACGCTGTGATAGGATTTATTGCTGTCAGGCCAGCTGTAGTAGATCGCAAAGCTGCCGCTTTGAACGCTTTTTACCTTTGAGACGCTGTCTGTGGTTATGAGTATCGGCCAGGGATCGCTCACTCTGTCAGCGTAGGCTTTGGTTATCTTGAGATTTTCGAGACCGTCTTCGCTGCGGTCGGGCTCATCGGTGATCTCAATATCTATAGGAGCAAAGCGCGTTGCCCATGATCCCCAGTTCTCGCTTCCCGATCCGGAGTATGCATATCCCAGGAGCATCTGATCGTTTTCCTTGATATGGCCGTTAGCGTCAGACATGATCCCGCAGTTGTGGCAGCCGCAGCAAACGTTTGTATTCAGTTCCGAAACTCTTTCAAAATAGATGCCGTCATTTGATTCGTAATAGATAAGGCAGCTGTCATCCGACATTCGCCTGTTGGTACTGAGGGCAAGGAATTTTTCATATTCCTCGACATAGACCACATCCCAGGAATCACTGTCATCGTAAATATAAGCTTCAAGTTCCTTATCGACGCTCTCGGAAGTATCGGCGCTCTCGGAAGTATCGGCGGTGTCGGATCCTTCAGAGGTGCCGGCGCTCCCGGCGGTGTCGGCGCCCGCTGAGACTCCGGCTTCGTCACCCGTATCGGTACGGATCACGGCATATCCTATGAAATTAAGAGATAAAGGCCAGTCGTCTTTGGTAATGTCGGCAGTGTACACTTCCGTGGATCTGATCCGGACGTTTTCGGCATCTACAGAATCTCTTGTCGAATAGACATAGATCGTGTCATCTACTATAACAAAGCTTGGCTCGCCGACGCCCCAGCCGTTCCAGGGTCCGTCGTAGTAGATCAATGGCTCGGGAGCGCCGCCCCAGCCCGAGCCGTTCCATTTTTTGAACGGACCTCCGGGGGAAGCGGAACGTGCCAGAAATACGCTGTTTGCCAGTCCCTGTTTCGTCCCGTCTATCGTTGAGGTATATCCAAGATAGTAATAACCGTCGTAGTAGAATACATCAGGGTCGCATACCGAAAGAGAATCTCTTGACAGGGGCGTGGGACTTAAGACGACTTTTTCGTCAGACCAGGTCTTTCCTCCGTCATCGGAATGTCTGTAGGTGATCCAGTCGAGCTCGCTCACTCCGTTAGCAGGGGTCGAAAAATAAGCCTCTATGCTGCCGTCATCCTGAAGCAGCATGGAGGGACCGTATCTGTAATCAAATCCGACACCTTTAACAGGATTAAAAACATCATAGCCGCTGTCGGTGATACTGACCTTGAGATGTTTATCCAGGAATTCACTTACATGTTCCTCTTCGCTTTCTTCGTTTTCAGTAGCTTCTTCCTGATCTTTTGCATCGGTTTTATGAAATTTGCGATGAAGATGCTGTATTTTCTCGCTCTGACAGCCCCAGATGATGAGACTGACAAGAAGAAACAGTACAGCTGTCAGTGTTTTTTTGAGCATGGTATCTTTTAGTTTATCATTGGTAAGGGATAAATACTATGGATTTTACATTATTTCATTGAAAATTCACGAAAGATCCGGTGGGAACTGTTACACAATACTATTTTTCTTCAATAAAACCTGTTACTATGATATTATATTGTCAATCAAGGTACTGTATATCTACACGGCATTCCAGGGAGGCATGAAATGGGAATGGTAAGTACTTTAAACATCGATCCGGGAGATATTTCCAGGGCAGTTTCCTTTATTCATGATTTCCTTGAATCCAATAAGCTGTCAGATAAAGCCAGGTCAAAGGCAATGCTCCTCACTGAAGAAACTCTGATAAAGCTCAGCGCACATGCCGATTCCGACAGCAAGATCAAGCTTACGGCCAGGAAGCTCTTTGGGAATATCTATATTGACATTACCTCACGCGGAGATGACTTTGAACTGATAAGTGACTCCCTTATAAATAATGCTTTTGGCCTTGATTACAAAGGGGATGACATTCCTGATGACCTCGAGGATACTATAAGGACCAATCTGATCAAGGGGTTATCCGATCAGTTGACATTCCGCCATAATAAGGGAAAAAGTCGTGTGCGGATCACCGCTTTAAGCTCGAAATATTCATTTCTGTACATGACATTGACAGGACTTATTCTGGGCCTGATCACCGGCCTTCTCTTAAGGGTACTCTCCGACAACGCCATTGAACTGCTTAATAATGCTTTCCAAACTGTCACAGATGTATTTATGAACGGGCTTCAGACTGTAGTCACACCTGTGGTATTCTTCTCAATAGCCACATCTGTAGCGGGATTCGGTAAAGCGTCGGATATCGGAAAGATTGGAGGCAAGATCGTCCTGAGTTATATAGTTACTTCAGTCCTGGCAATCCTCATCGGAATAGGCTTATTCTTTATATTCAAGCCGGGAGATCCAAGTGCTGCCGGTCTGGTTACAAGCGCGCCGCCTGTGGATACATCAACTGTTTCCGAAATGGGTGATATGTCGCTGAAAAGCTTTATAACCGGACTTATACCCTCGAATATCGTTAAGCCCTTCGCAGAAGCCAATATGATCCAGATCATAGTCATCGCAGTATTCTGCGGACTTGCCACCGGGCTTATAGGACAGTTCTCGACTACGGTGAAGGACTTCTTCCTTTCAATGAACGAATTGTTTCTGAAGATCACGGTAATACTTGTCCGGCTGATACCGATTGTCACTTTTTGTTCCATGGCTTCCATGATGCTTACGATAGGTACAGACTCTCTGATTTCCGCACTTAGCATATCCGGAGTGACTCTGCTCGGCTTTTTGGCCCTGGTCATCTTTTACAGTGTGCTTGTCCTTGTTTTCACCGGGATGAACCCCGTTCATTTTTACAGAAAATATGCTCCGACCATGCTGCAGGTTTTCAGCCTTTCGTCCAGTAATGCCGCCATACCCTTGAACATGAAAGCCTGTACGGAACAACTCGGTATATCTCCCAAGATAGCCTCCTTTTCAATTCCTTTGGGCGCCACGATCAACATGAACGGTGCATGTGTACAGCTTGCGATCTCTGCTTTGGCCATCGCCAGAATATACAATGTTTCCATATCGGGGAGACTTCTCGTTATAATGTGCCTGACTATTATCGTCCTGTCGATGGGAGCCCCCGGAATTCCCGGCATGGGAATAATACTTCTCACGGTCATCCTGACACAGTTCAATGTACCCGTTGAGGGCGTAAGCCTTATCATAGGCATCTATCCGATCCTTGATATGTTCATTACGGTAGTTAACTGTTTGGGAGATGTGGTAACATCATTTATTGTTGCCAAAAGCGAGAAACTGCTTGACCGGGAGATATTTGAGGCAAAGTAACAGCTGCAGTCAACAGAGGATAAAGCGCAGGCAGGGGTATAATTGCGAATACTCGCGAAAAACCCGTAACCTTTTTGACTGTTGATATTACGATATGCTATCATATCGAAAATCTTTTTTATATCAAAACAGAGCAGATCTGTTGTCTTGTTTTCTCTTTTGTTCATATCTTTGGAGGTTCTATGTTTCTTGGGAAAAACAGATACGAGGTGATAGGGCGGCTCGGAGAGGGCGGCTTCGGAAGAGTATATCTTGTAAAGGATACCGGGCTTGGAAAGACCTGGGCGGTAAAAGACATTGGAACCTGCGACGATGTTGCATTTGCCATGCTGAAGGCTGAAGTCAGCGTGCTCATAAAGGCCTCACATCCCGGCATTGTCAGGATCACCGATGTTTTCTTTGAGGAAGGACATGCATACATAGTCATGGATCATGTCAGCGGCATGGATCTGAAAAAGCTCCTGAGTACCGGAAGGCGGATCACGGAAAGATCGATCTTCAGATGGAGCATAGAGATCTGCGAGGCGGTCGCTTATCTTCATAACATGTCCCCTCCGGTGATCCTTAGGGACATAAAGCCTCAGAATATAATGATCAGGCCTGACGGTCATGTGGTACTTATAGATTTCGGGGCTGCATATTCCTCACATTGCAGGGAGAATATTTCATTCGGAAGCAAGGCATATGCCGCTCCCGAACAGCTGGAAAGCGGAAAATGCGATATAAGGAGCGATGTATATTCTCTTGGCAGGGTTCTGGATGCGCTTTCCGGAAAAAACAAACCTTTCGGGATGTCTGCGGTCATAAGACGATGTACCATGAAACATCCGGCATTCAGATACAGGAGCATAAAGGCCGTTCGCCGGGATCTGTTATTTGTCAGGAATCTGGGAAAACCGATGATCATCGCGGCTTTGATCCTGATAGCAGGCTGTCTCTTCCTGACAGGAGCCAGAGAGAGCGCAGAGGATGTGAATGAGAAAGCCAGAACGGAGCAGGCATTCAGCAAGGCGCTCATGTGCTTTTACGAGCTCGGGGATTACGATGCCGCCATAAGGTATCTCGGGGAAGTTCCAAAGGAGAGTTTTCCCGAAAAGGAATTTTATATTGAAATGTCCGAAAGCCTCGGCGGGATCAGCGGACCGGGGCAAATGGAGAGTACTCTCAGAAAATTCGAGGAATACAATGAAAGCGTTGTGCGCACGGAGAGTGAGGACAGATATATCAAAAATCTTTTTTGCATCGTAAAAGCATATCTCTCATCCGATGGCGGAAAGGAGGATTATGATAAGGCGTACTTACTTGCCGAAAAACTTGCGAAGCTTTGCGAAACGGCAGGTGGCGGGGACAGCGTTATGGGGGATGCCGATGTCATCGGAACAGCAGCTGCCGGAGCCGGCGGGGCGGCCGGTGAGGCTCCCGGGACATCCGGTAAGCCTTACGAGAAGGATTCACTTTGCCTTCTGATCAACACCCAGATCCTGGGGGGAAGAGCGGATGAGTCTGTTAAGCAGGAGAGGTATCATGCGGCGATAGAAGATATCGACAGGCTCATAACGCTGCCGGAGATTTCGGATGATGATGCCTTTGTTGTGAGCAGGCTTATGGATAAAGCATCGTTATATACCGAGCTTGGAGAATACGCCGAAGCGATAGTTGTATATGAAAGGGCGGAAGAGAGGTATCCGGAGAATACAGGGATAAAGTATCTGACGCATATGTCTCTATTGCTTCAGACCAGTGCTCCGTCCTCAGAGATATCCTCATTATGGTCTGATATAAACCGGATCGAAGGGATCGAAAACGATATTGCTTACAATAAGATGAAAGAACGCGTGGAAAATGTTATAATAACGGACGATGGAGGAAACAACAAGATCCATGGAGAAGGAAATACTATATAAACAGCAAAAGATCGCACTTGTCTTTATCCTTTGGCGATTTCCGTCTGTCCTTTCTTCGTTGCTTGCAGCGTGTGCCAGTGGGTCAATGGTCGTATGGACAGAACTCATCGAGAGTATGAGCGAGTTTTTCCCTGTGCTCATAATCGGGATCCTTTCCTACAAAATGAGAAATGATCTGAGGTTCAAGTTCAATTACGGTACGGGGAAGATCGAGGCGATAACCGCGCTGAGCTGTGAGATGTTTGAAATAGCAGGTCTTATCTGTGTACTCTTTTTTTCGGTGCGAAGGATCATATATCCTAGTTTTAAGGACAAATATATGGAATTTGCTCTCATAGTAAGCGTGATCGGTCTGATCATTGATATCTTCGGTATGATGAACGAAAAAAAACTCCTGGAAAATGCCAGCAGCAAGCTTATCCATACGGCATATTTCGGGGCCAGTAAAGAGTTTATATTTGATATTATGGCGATAATCTCGCTGATCGTCAGCATAGTCTGCGATGACAGGAGCTGGATCAAATATTTTTCACCCGTAATGAGTATCATTCTTGTCATACCCTTCTTGTTTATTCTGCTAAGACATGTCAGAGAATCGGTATCAGAGCTTATTGACCATACTCTTGATGAGGAGACTCAGATGGAGATATTAAAGGTCATGACGGATCACTACGGAAAATATGAAAAGCTCGGGGAGATCCGGAGCAGGGTCAACGGAACGTTGAAGGAAATAGAGATAGAGCTCGGGTTTGATGAAAACATGAGCTTTCATGAGATAAAAGAAGTCTCTGAACTGATATGCTCGGATATACAGAGCAGATTGGAGGGAAGCAGGGTAAGGATCACACTCAGCCTGTAAAGGGCCTGTAAAGGGGTTCCGATATTATTATACTCCTATACGAATGTGATATGATTTTGTGATTATGAAAAAGAAGGTTTCAATAACAAGAACAGCGGTGTATATGGTAGTGATCCAGGCAGTGATCGTGGTACTGGCCGGTCTTATCGTATCGATGGTCTTTTTTGCCCGTATAGGATCCGAGATATATGATGACATGAATGCCTCAATAACCGGGGCAGTGATCGGCAGCGTCGATCAGGGAGAAATGGAGGAGCTTGCCAGAGAAGTTGCTGACGTGATCTCGTCAAAGGGATCGTTCCCGGAGGATTATGAGTCCGCAAAAGAAGAGTGGCTGAAAGACTTTGAAAGCATCCAGGAGTCGGACAGATACAAGACACTTTGGGATGAGATCAATACAATGCGCAAGAGGACGCATGCGACAGCCCTTGATTATGTACTGATCTACCCTGAGGAGGGGATCGAGGTTTTCATATTGGATGCCTGCGATGTAAACGTCCTTCCCTGCGGGGAGTTTCACCGGATAGATACAGACTATTATCTGGATCAGCCCGTCGAAGACTTTGACGGCTTTGTCACAAGATCATCCACCTACGGGAGATTAAGGACCGATGGTCAGGCGGTCTTTCTTGATACGGAAAAAGGGATCTATGCTTATCTGCTGTCCGATATCCCGGTCAGGCACCTTTATACGAGAGGGGCTGCTTTCTTATTGCAGACCGCGTTGGTCGCGCTGATCCTTATCGTATTTATCTGTATGGGAGTTGTCATCCTTCTTAAAAAGAAAGTTGTGCGTCCTATAAGAGACTTGTCAGACAGCGCTGAAAGATTTGTGGGCAATTATGAGCTGCGGTATGGTTCCCGGGAAACCGGTACTGTTTTTGAAGGGCTTAAAGACTGCAATATAATGGAATTATGCAATATGGAAGATTCCCTTCAGAGCATGGAGCTTGAGATAGACAGCTATCTCAAGGATCTGGATCATATGTCGGCAGAGAGGGCACGCATCGATACAGAGCTTGATCTTGCAAGGAGGATACAGGCGGGGGTTCTTTCGACAGAGTTTGATACCATAAAAGAGCGGGGAAATATAGATATATTTGCGACCATGGCTCCAGCAAAGGAAGTCGGAGGAGACTTCTACGACTTTTTCCTTACCGATGACGGAAGCCTGTGCCTTATCATAGCGGATGTAGCCGGGAAGGGTATACCGGCAGCTCTTTTCATGATGATAGCAAAAGCCCTGATAAAGAACCGGCTTAAAAGCGGAGACTCACCGGCAGAAGCATTATCAAATGTCAATGAGCAGATCTGCGAGTATAATATAGGAAATATGTTCGTTACGACCTGGCTTGCGAAGATAGACCTTTCCACCGGAAGGGGTACGGAGGTCAATGCGGGACATGAGCATCCCGTGATCAGGCGTAAGGGAGAGCGTTTCGAACTGAACAAGTATCGGCACGGGCTGGCGATCGGCGTCATGAGCGGAACGAAATTTACAGAGAGACCGATCGAGCTTAATGACGGGGACATGCTCTTTGTTTATACCGACGGACTTCCGGAAGCGACCGATAAAGATGATGAAATGTTCGGGGTAAAACGTATGATGGATACGGTCAACGAAAGGAAGGAAACGAACCCTCATGATCTGCTCATCTATGTACGGGATACTGTCGGGGAATTTGTGGGAGAGCGTGAGCCCTTTGACGATCTTACCATGCTTTCGATCAAATGGGGAGAATGACGTTCTGACGCTTACCTATAGCTTTTTGATATCAGAGAGATCACGAAAACATCCGGAGGTGTGTGGTTTTGCATGAGCTATGCGAAACTGAGATAGATACAGCGGCCAAAAAGAGGAAACACTTGCGGCATATCTCATTGAGCGGCACGGGGATAATCCTGTATGCTCTTTGGGATATTCTTAAGATGGTCACATCAATGATGACAGGCGGTGTGGAAGAAGTAGACCTGGATCTGCTGGACGAGAATGAGGCTATGATTGCGATCTTGTATTCTTTTCTCTTCTGGATCATACTGGCAGTGCTTACCGTGATCCATCTGATTATCGGATATAAGGCGATAAAGTTTGGGAAAGGCTTAAGCCATAAATCCGGATTTCTTATACCGGCGACGATCCTCGGGATAATCACCCTGGGAGGAATGCCTTTATATTTCCTTCATCATACGGGCAATGAGTTCATAGATTATTCAGTCGCTGCTTTTATCATGGATCTGATCATGCTCGTGATAGTCTTTGATATGACCGTATCGACGATCAGAGTATTGAAGATCGATAAAATGAGTAAGGAACAGGGATAATGCAGGAGGATTTTCATTATTACGCAACATATTGTGCGTCTTATCTCGCAGGGTTTTCGCATGAGGAAAGCCTGGATATCTGTTACAGCGCCCAGTTTGTGGACATGTGTTCAAGGACGTTCCTGTCCAGGATCAAAGCCCCCGGTCTTGCGGCTACCACTCAGCTTCAGATGGAGATGATGGATACGGTGACGGATATTTTGGGCATACAGAATATAACCAGGATATGGGCTTCATTTCATTTCCTTCCTTATGATCTTTATGCGACAAAGCCGGGGACGACTAAACGATTTCTTAATAAATACCGGCTGATCTGCGCTCCTAACGGAAGCCTTGTGGCAGATACGGTAAAGCTTTCAAAGAACAAAACGCTTCAGCATGCGGGGATCGCCATGCATGTGCTCGCCGATACATGGGCGCACAGTTATTTTGCAGGCACTCCGTCTTTAGCGATGAATAATACCGACAGTGACTTCTATGAGGTTATCGGGACCGGCGATGAAAAATCCGACCGACTGATAAAATTCCGGCATAACCCGTCGGTTCCTGACGATCCGGAAAAAGGACTGTATACCAATACCATTTATCAGAGCGATGAGAATTCAATCATGAATCTCGGGCACGGGAGAGCGGGACATCTTCCCGATTATTCTTTCATAAGATACAGATATCTCCCGTCATGGGCTGATTACAGGGAGATCCTGAAGGATAACCCGCATGATTACCGAATGGCTTTTGACCAGATGGTATATGCTCTGAGATATCTAAGAGGTGAACTTGATGATTTTGTTACGGATACATATGATACGGAAAAAACGGGACCGTATCGCGAAAGGATAGGGGCTATAATCGATAAACGGCAGCTCCTTGCTTCAAATGACTGGAAGAGCTTCGGGGAGGAGCTCTCGGGCAAAGAGATAGTTGATTTTGACCTGTTCAGATATCAGGATGAATATGTATCCGCCGATAAGGATAAGAAAGGTGAAACTTTTCTGGGGAAATTCATAAACGGCGCATTGGAGCAGAAGGGGATGGTCTCTAAAGCTATATTTGATTCGGGCAATATCCTGGCGGGATTTTTTGCTCCTGTTGTGATGAGGGAGGCTAAGTGACACTACTGCAGAGGATAAAAAGCATCATAATAGGGGCGATAATGATAGCTACGGCGATCATGATCAATGTAAACCTTGAGCAGGGATATATCATTTTGCTTTTCATACTGGCAGCGGGTCTTATCGTAGCGGGTATCGGATCGTTGTATTATTATCTTAGCATGGGCCGGTTCATAGTCGGGGGTCGCATGTTTCTTTACAGAGGACTGATACTCATAGATATCGGCAGTTTTGCGCTGACGCTTTCCGATGTCCCCCGTATATATGTTTTACTGTATCTTATGTTCATTCATACTTTCTCCGGAATCGTGGAGATCCTGCGGGCGTTAGAGTCGAGACAATACGGGGCAAGATCCTGGAAATTAAAGATGTCGCATGGCATAGTAAATCTACTGGTGGTCGTTGCGTGTTTTATCTTCAGAAAATATCCGGAGACACTGGTGATCGTGTACAGTCTGGGGATCGCCTATTCCGGTGTCATGAACATCATTTCTGCTTTAAGGAAGAGGAGTTTTATCTATATCCAGTGACGGTGGGCCGGCTCTTTTTGAGACGGGCTATGGCTCTCGGGATGAGATATGTTTTGCTCGGTCAGAGCCAACGCTCATCCAAGCTAAGTACCGCGCATTACTATGTTTCGTGAGAAAATGTCGATAAATCTCCATTTTCTCCTCAACAAGTAATTGCGGGTACCGGATCTTGTCTGAGCTAAGGGCGGCTCATATATTCCCTCGCAAAGCATATCTCACCCTCGAGGCGAAAGCGTCGAAAAGCATGCCACTAGGAGACGGGCTTTGGTTTCCGGGCTATGGCTCTCGGGATGAGATATGTTTTGCTCGGTCAGAGCCAACGCTCATCCAAGCTAAGTACCGCGCATTACTATGTTTCGTGAGAAAATGTCGATAAATCTCCATTTTCTCCTCAACAAGTAATTACGGGTACCGGATCTTGTCTGAGCTAAGGGCGGCTCATATATTCCCTCGCAAAGCATATCTCACCCTCGAGCCATGAGCGTAGAAAGATGTGATCACCCTTGAGCGATATGCGCCGAGAGCTTAGCGCACGTTCGAGCCCGGGATAACGCTGGAAATAAAGGATATGATCTCAAAGAAGGCGATAGAATGGGCGTTTCTGACAAGCTTTTTTTTCATTTGGATTTAATATATAATCATTGGACACACAGTTTTTAGAGGAGAGGTTACATGAAAAATTCAGCAGAGGGGAAGTACAGGAAAAAGGTCGCGGTAGCTGTTATCACAGCTCTTATATTGTCTCTGGCCGGGAATATCGTCTGTCTTGCGGCGCCCGGAAGAAGGAAAACGGAACCGGAAACGTCCGGGGAAGTATCGGAGGATACCACGGAGACGGTCAGCGACACGAAGAAGGAGGCAGCTTCCGAGGAGGTATCTGAGGAGGCATCAGAGGACGTAGCTGTAGAGAAGAGCAGCGACAGGAAGAGGAAAGAGGCAGCTTCTGAGGAGGTATCTGAGGACGCATCAGAGGACGTAGCAGAGAAGAGCAGCAACAGGAAGAAGAAGGAGACTGCTTCTGAGGACGTATCTGAGGAGGCATCAGAGGACGTGTCGGAGAAGAGCAGTGACAGGAAGAGGAAGGAGGCTGCTTCCGAGGAGGTATCTGAGGAGGCATCAGAGGACGTAGCAGAGAAGAGCAGCGACAGGAAGAGGAAAGAGGCTGCTTCTGAGGATACATCGGAGGAAGCATCAGAGGCAGATACTGATGATAAGGCCGATAAAGAGAAGGCTGAGTGGACCGTTCTTTTTTACCTTTGCGGCACCGATCTTGAATCAAACAAGGGAGGTGCAACCGTAAATCTGGAGGAAGTGTCGGAGACCGTTCCCGATGACGAGGTGAATTTTATCATTCAGACCGGGGGAACCAAAAAATGGAGGTCCAACGATCTGGGAATAGAGATCGACACAACGAAGAATCAGAGGTATATGTATGATGCCGACGGGTTTACTCTTGTTGATGAAAAGCCGCTCGGCAACATGGCTTCAAAAGAAACGCTCAGCGATTTCATAAGCTGGGGAGCGAAGGAATATCCGGCAGATAAATATATGCTCGTCATATGGGATCACGGCGGAGGCTCGGAAGGAGGTCTTATAGTTGATGAGATCTTTAACAGGGCGGTACTTTCAGTTGAAGATTTCGGAAAAGCGCTTGATACCGCAGATGTTGAATTTGAAACAGTTATGTTTGACTGCTGTGAGATGGCTACACTCGAAATGGGGGCGCAGATCCGGGATAATGCGAAATATATGGTGGCTTCGGAAGAGATATTGCCTGATTTCGGAACGGATTACAAGGAATGGCTCCAATACCTTTATGATGTGCCCGAATGTAACGGTGAGGAGCTCGGTATCCAGATATGTGATACCCTTCAGCAGAAGTATGTGAATCTCGGTGATGAGGAATCAACAGCCGTATTGACATTCTCTGTAGTGGATCTTAGCGGGATGGACGAGATCATCAAAGCTTTTGATGACTTTTTTACAAAAGTCGGAGACCTGCTGGAAGACCCGGAAGCTTTTACCGAATACGCGATCAGAACTTCGTTTGCCGAGGCATATGTAGGAAAAGAAAGCGGAATGGTTGATCTTGCGGATCTGGCCGATAAGGCGAAGGAACTTGATCAGCTTAAGGATGAGTCCATAGCACTACGCAGGGCGGTCAGTGATGCTGTCCCGTATTGTATAAAAGGGACCGGAAGAGTTTATTCTCACGGATTATCCTATTTTGACGGGACATCCTTTAGTACCAGAGAGTTGGATCATTATACACGAAGTGCCTGCAGTGACGTTTATCTGGCTTATCTGGATGCGATCCATCCGGAATGGACGGCTCCTGACAGCGTTTATGAAGATATGGATCCTATTGAAGAGATCGATTTTGATAAATATATAGTAGATCCGGAGATCAGCATAGAGGATGACAGGCTTAAGCTCTCCTTCCTGGCAGGGTATCAGGCCATAATGAAAGTGGATCATATTCTTTACCGTATGGATGAAGAAACCGGAGAATATGTAATGCTCGGCGAGGGAACAGAAGAGACCGAGGATGAAGAGAATGAATGCTATTATGCGGGCTTTGACGGAACGTGGCCTGCCATAGGGGACGAATTCTGTTCTATGAAGACAGAGAGTGAAAATTACAGTTATACTAATTTTTCGATCCCGGTGAACATCGAGAAAATGGCTGAAGACGCAGTGATCCCGGAAAAATATGATATAGGTTATTATGAAGGCCGAACGATGGAGCTTATCGGTTCGTATGTGTACTCGAAGGAGGACAGAGAATCGGAAGGAGAAACCAGGGGTAAATATAAATTATATGGGATAAGGGAAAAAGATAATCCGGACGGAGATGTCAGTTATTCCGGAAAAGGATTGCTCTCCCTGTCCATGATCTCCGGATCTTCAGTGAGGTTATTGTATCCGGCTATTGAAAAGTATTCTAATAATTATATTTATAATCCGGGAGAAACAATAGAAGTAACAAGGGATCTATCCATAGATCCGAAAAAGCTTCCGGCAGGAGAGTACGGGTACAGCTTTGTGGTAACCGATGTCTTCGGCAACGATCATATAACGGACATGGCTTACCTTAGCTGGACCGGGAAAAAAGCTGTATTCAGTCTTCCGGAGGATGAAAGTGCTCCCGCAGAGATGGAAGAGGAAGAATACGGCGAGACTGAGGAAGAAACGGAATCCGCCATCACTGAAGATGAGCAGATCGAGGATGACAAGGAGTCCGAGGCTGACAGAAAGACAAGGGATGACAAGGAGTCCGAGGCTGACAGTAAGTCAAAGAATGACAGAAAGTCAGCAACTCTTTCAAATGATGCGGACTATCAGGAAAAGAATATCCCGGTATTTAATGACGGACCTACCGATGAGGAGGTGGTCGTCCGCTATTATGATGATATGCCGAATGTCGCCTACATCGGGATCAAGGAGTATTACGATATTCTGATGGAGGGGAGTCTTGATAAGAAAAAGGTCACCCTTTCCGTTGAAAACAACGGAGACGGCAGCTATGAACTGGAAAATCCTTACGGATCTGCGGAAGTTGATACCGAAAAAGACACGTTTTCTTCCGAGGATATCATGGGCTTTACGAATCTGATGAGCATGGTCCAGGAGGGAATGAAAAACGGATATTACAACGGGCTTAAATATGCAAGGGTTGAAGAGGTAAAGTCCAAAGGAAAAGGGACTGTTACCTTTGACCTTGGAGAATATGATATCGATATAAGGGAAGGGGAGGAGGATGTATTTTTCCCTGTAGCGACTCTGGAGGATATCTTTTCGGACGTTAATGATCACAGTACCGAATTTAACGGGGAGAAACTGTATCTGTCGTGTGACAGTTTCTTTGCCTGGGAGGAGTATGATGACGAGTACGAAGATCCTATCGTTGAGATGATGGAAGAAGGTCAAAGACCCGAAGATCTGGCGGAGTTCTCATATAACGAAATGTGCTTTGCGATCGATCATTTTTACTGCAATACCGGCAATGCGCTGCTGGACGACCTTATAGAGGAGTACGGCTTTGACACTGCCTTACAGGAATACGGTGAGATAGGAGAGACGACATCCGAGTATCTCAGATCCACTGATTTCGCGGAATATTATACCGGTTTTGATCTGCTGTGCCCGATGCTCTATGACGGACAGACCTTTGCATGTATCATAGCCGGCGAAGAGGTGCCGGAGATCGAGGAAAAGAAAGCTGAGCTTGAAGAAGAACTGGAACCATACTTTGAAGAGCTTTGGGACGAAGCGGATAAGAACAGTGTTTCCCTTGATGAGGGAATGGTTCGCGCAATTCAGCGGGAGGAAGCATTCGATGATGAAGAATACATCAAGCAGGGAGATACTGCGGTTTTTGTTCTTGACAGCTTCTACGACTATGCTGCCGATGTCTGGGAGGAATATTATGACGAAGACGGCGATAAGAACTCATTGATGAATCACGGATCTGACAATGTCCTGAATCTGATAGAGGCATTGGAAGATGCCTCGGCGGATGACGAGATAGATAATTTCGTGATAGATGTCAGCTTAAACAGCGGTGGGTCGATCGACAACATGGCGATGGTATACGGTCTTATTTCCGGTAAAAGGGAAGTGACCGTAAAGATGATGAATATGCTTACGGGTCAGGAGGTAGAGCAGACTTATGAGCTTGACAGGAACCTTGATAAGGTCTTTGATAAGCTTGATGAAAAAGGGGTCTATGATCTTAATTTCGGTGTGATCACAAGTGAACAGACCATGTATTCCGCCAACTGCTTTGCGGGTCTTATGAAAGAGGACGGCTGTCCGGTGATGGGACAGAAAAGCGGCGGAGGAGTCTCGCTTACACAGGCGCTCTCTACCGGTGAGGGGTACAGCTATTATGTTTCCTCAAAGAAAGGCTGTTTCGTGAATCAAGACGGAACGGTGGCGACAGACGGGATCGATGTGGATGTGGACCTGATCCCCAAAGATAAGAACGGGGAGAATAAGACCGTAACCGTAAAGGATAAGTATATCGGGGATCATACCGAGTATACGGGGACTGATTATTCTGCGCTGTATGACATAGACCGCATCAGTGAGGAGATGGATGATCAATTCGGCGAGTATAATGCAAACGATGGGAATGATGACAGGAGTGCAGGTTCAAAGACCGATGAAAGTAAGAACGGCAGGTGACGGGATAAACGAAAGTCTATCATACCGGGAGGCAAAACGATGGCATTACTGACCATAAAAGATCTTGCTCTCGGATATGATTCACATACTATCCTGAAAGGGATCAGTTTCACGGTCAACAGCGGGGACTATCTATGCATCGTTGGCGAAAACGGATCCGGGAAAACAACGCTTATGAAGACCCTTCTTAATCTTCAGGAACCTATAAGCGGAAGCGTAGATATCGGGGACGGATTAAAGAAAAACGAGATCGGGTACCTCCCTCAGCAGACTATTCTGCAAAGAGATTTTCCTGCGTCCGTTAGGGAGGTCGTGCTTTCGGGGTTTCAGGGAAGCTGCGGCCTGCGCCCTTTTTACAATAAAGAGGAAAAGCGGCTTGCCGTTGAGAACATGGAGAAGATGGGGATACGTGAGCTTGAGGGTCAATGCTACAGGGAACTTTCAGGGGGGCAGCAGCAGAGGGTGCTGCTTGCAAGAGCTTTATGCGCTACACGAAAACTGCTTCTGCTCGATGAGCCCGTATCGGGGCTTGACCCCATGGTAACGGCGGAGATGTACAGCCTTATAAAAAAACTTAATGCGGAGGGGATCACGATCATAATGATATCTCACGATATCGGAGTTGCGATACGCTATGCAAGCCATATACTTCATATCGGAAATTCTGTTTTTTACGGGACGAGGGATGAATATATCGAAAGCGATGTCGGGAAATTTTTCCTGACTCAGCAGAAAGGTTCGGACGAATAATGCTGGACAAACTTGCCATGTATATGCAGTATCCGTTTGTACGGTACGCTATAATCGTAGGAGTCCTGATCTCCCTTTGCTCGTCGCTCATCGGAGTGACTCTTGTATTAAAACGTTTTTCGTTCATCGGAGACGGTCTGTCACATGTGGCTTTTGGGGGGATAGCAATAGCCTCCGTCCTTAATGTATCCAACGATATGCTCATCGTGCTTCCGGTGACCGTGATAAGCGCCATTTTGCTCCTTAAGGGGGGGCAGAACGCAAAGATCAAAGGAGACGCGGCCATTGCGATGATATCAGTGGGCGCATTGGCCTTCGGTTATCTTATAATGAATGTATTCTCGACCAATGCGAATCTGAGCGGGGATGTCTGTACGACACTCTTTGGCTCGACATCCATACTGACGCTGAGTGAAAGTGAGGTAATGCTCTGTATAATTCTGTCGATAATCGTTGTGATCATCTTTATTGTTTTTTACAATAAGATCTTCGCGGTGACTTTTGATGAGAATTTTTCAAAGGCGAACGGGACGAATGTGGAGGGATACAATCTGCTGATAGCTATAATAATCGCGGTGATCATCGTCCTTGCCATGAATCTCGTAGGCTCTCTGCTCATATCCGCGCTTGTGATATTTCCGGCGCTCTCATCTATGCGGATATTCAAGAGTTTCAGGATGGTCACGGTCTTTTCAGCCATATTATCGGTAATATGTGCCTTTTCTGGTATCGTGATCTCCATACTGGCAGGGACTCCCGTAGGCTC
>JAILQK010000036.1 GCA_024699045.1 Lachnospiraceae bacterium
AAGAAGAAGGAAGAAGAAGAGCTCAAGAAGAAGGAAGAAGAGGAACTCAGGAAGAAGGAAGAGTTAAAGAAAGAGGAAGAATTAAGGAAAAAGCAGGAGGCAGAAAAAGTAGAACGTCTCAAAAAGGAAGAGATCGAGAGGGAGGAGCGCCGGAGAAGAGAAGAGGCCGAAAAGAGAGCCAACGCACCT
The DNA here is from genome assembly GCA_024699045.1 of Lachnospiraceae bacterium. Classification (GTDB taxonomy): domain Bacteria; phylum Bacillota; class Clostridia; order Lachnospirales; family Lachnospiraceae; genus NK4A144. Next base: position 190 of record JAILQK010000036.1, read on the forward strand.
CTGGTTGAGCTGCACAATACGATCGATTTCTACAAGGACGCATATCCCGTATTGACCGATCTTGTGTCAGCAAAGCTCAAGAATGCCGATGAGATCAACGAGGCGGTCGAGGGTATAATAGTTTACGGCACTCAGGACCTTAAAACACAGCAGCTTTGGACGAGAGAAAAGCCCGGGAGAGAGCAGTGGACCGAACAAAAACTGCTTGAGGTCAGACAGATGATCATAGATTACTGGGGAAAGACCCATGACCTGAAGAAGCTCAGTAAAGAAGAACGTATAACCTGGGAGGAAAAAGGACAGATACCGGAGCTTACGGGTAATGCAGATAGTGAAGACCTGAGAAAACTGACCAACAGTCTGAACGACAGCGCCTATATCCGGAAGATACATAAAAAACGTCAGATTGCGGAGGAGTATTACGAGGTCTCCCTTAAGCATAAAAAGAATGCAGAAGCTGAGAGATTCAGAGGGTACATGTATGAAGCCCAGGACAGGACCAATGACTGCTGGTCGGTTGCGGGCGCTGCTCTGATCAACTACAACCTTGGAAAAAAGGGGGTCACTCAGAAGAATGTAAGGGCTTACAAGCCTGTATTCAGAAAGCAGTATAAGGGTGAGGATCAGAGAAACTATGAGGCCGCGAAAAAGGATATCAAGAGGTTCACTACCGAGAATCTTCCGGAGAACGGAATATCCAGTTATCAGGGTAATATTTTTGCGATCGCGGATTACTTCAGAGAAAAGCTCGGAAGCAACATCGTGATGAAAAACTCGGTGTTCCAGATAAGACTCTGTAAGGCGGATGATCAAAAAAATCCGGAAAAGAATGCCGTTCATAATATCACCGAGGTCTTTAAGGAAAAAGTGAAGGCGGCGATCCAGAAGGGTCAGCCGGTGGCGGTCTTGAGAAACGGACATTTCAGGGTAATAGTTTCCGCAAATAACAATACCTTTACCGCGCTCAATTCATCCGGAAACGGATATACCGATGACTTTGACTATGAGAGTTTTATCGAAGGGACTGCCGGTGTTATTGAAATGACATGGGTTGAAAAGCCAAAGAACGAGGCCGACCGGGAGAGTATCACAAAAGATTATAAGAATCTGACATATTCAGCAAAGAAGGGATTTCAAAAAAAGGGAGAGGAGGAGATCAAGGATCCCGACAAGGTCGCTATTAGCAAGGGCAAGGTTGCGCAGATCGATGTATCAAAAACCGGATTATCCGATGTAAGAGATTATTATAATGAACATATATATCTGCCGGACAGAGCCTGATCATGTAGATTTATCAGTAAGGAATATTAGAGGTTAAAATGGGATCTGAATGGAATAATAAAAACTCGAAGCTCCAGCAGGCTGATCGTAATATCGTCGTAAACGTCGAGAAACAGCAGGAAGCGCCGCAACTGCAGATGGGGGTGGCAGCCCGTCCGGAAGAGGCGCTCGGGGTCGTCAGAAAGAAAAAAGAGATGCAGCAGTTTGCCGAGAGCGAGATCTCCAAATTCAACTCGAGGATCGAGAGGGAGGCAGATGAAAGCGGACTCAAAAAAGAGATAGAAAACATGTCCCTTCGCGAATGTCTGAATATTCTTATCAATGACAGCAAGGGCAAATCCAAATCATGTCAAAAAATGCAAAACAGCCTCAAGCTTCTTGTTCTTCTGCAGGATCATAACAATGCTGCGCTCAGTATCCCCGGAAAAGAGATCGTAAACTATATAGATGCTTTAGACGGGGCAGAGCTTGCATCAAGAGATTACCAGATCACCCATTCAAAATGGTTCTATCTTACCGGATACGGGTCCAAAAGATATCGCATCAGTAAGCGCATATCTTCTCTGGTATGCCGTCTAAGATCCGAGATCGCGTTCGGACCTCAAAACTCAATAGAAAAAAAAGAGGAACAAAGGGCAGCCGAGCAGACCGAAGAGGATATGAACCTTATCATAGAGACCGGCGCTTTTACGGAAAAAGAGGCCGGAGAGGAGATTAAAAACTGGCTCGGAGAGGGGGCGGAGTATAAAGAGATCCTTAAACGGATGATAAAGGGGAAAGAAGAGTTTAAGGATAAGGAGAAACTCCTGAAGTATGTCGAGAATAAAAACAGACTGCTTCTTGCCAATAAGATGACGCTTTCAATGATATGTGATGAGCATCTGGAGCTTACGTTCAGGCTTCCGGCATTAAAGAGCAGGCTTTCGTCATATATCGGGAAACGTCTGGATGAATCACCGGAAACAAAGGAGAAGATGTATTCGGAGGTAGAAGAATTTCGTGGATTCATCAAAAAGTGTCTGAAAGAATACTGGGATGAGAACCGGGAATTTCTGGAGAAAGCCGGGCACAGGAAAGAGATCCTGCTGGCAAGCCTGGAAGAGGACGGAGACGACGATACCCTCTGGAAAAGAGAGGAGGTTAAGTCTCTGCTCACAGCGGACATTACGGATGAAGAATTTGCTTTAAGGCTTGAAGAGCTTGTCATACAGAAAAACGACAATATCGAAATAGTCAATGAGCTGATCCGGGATAAAGGCTATGCAAAACCGGTCGCGGAGAGTATAAGCAAAAAGATCTGCGCCCGTCTGAAGTCGCTGCTCATTTTTGGGGCGGAGCTTGATGTGGCCGAACAGGCAAGGAGATATCTGGATCTTGATAAGTACTGCTTTACGGAGGAACTCGAAACAGAAAGAACAATAGAAGCTTTTGAGAAAAGCTATAATATTCCATCGGTTTACCGGGATGCATTTATCAGGTTCCTTTGCGGTAAAGAGGATATATCTGAGATAAGGAAAGGCAAGATCCAGAATCTGTCCGCAAAAGCCTATATCTTTAAGGAAAGGCTTGATTACGGAGAAGAGCTTATTAAGAACAGCGGGATCAAAAAAGGAAAGCTCACGATCGAGCAGTGGAAGGATCTGGATAATCTCAGAAAAAACTTTGGCCTGCACAGTAAAAAGAATATAGGAAAGCTCTTTTGTAATATCGTGACGCGCAAAGACACCGGGGCAAACACTTATAAGTATTCCCAGTATAAGAACGTGTATCAGCCTTTCGCGAAAAGAGGAGCAGGCTTTTCGGGAAGGATCCTCGGAGACCTTTTCCTTGGGTCTTCCGAGATCACGGACATACTTCAGGCAGACGAAATAGTGTATCTGAAAGAGAATCTGATGGGTGTCCTGATCGTTGATGACGAGATGAAAAAGGCTCTGGAATACAGTACGACTTCCGAGATAAGGAAGATCGCAGAGATCATGAGACGTAACATTACGGCAAACAAAGAAAAGATCTCTGCACTTCGGGAAGCACGGGACTGCGACCGGATGGTGCGGCGTAAAGTGCTCTTAAAGCTTGCGGTTGCCGATGCGGATGCCGGGGAGAATGCATTTGATGATATCCTTAACAAGGTCAGGGCGGAAGAAGCTGCTCAAAAAGCGATGCGCCTTGAGAAGAAGGAGATCGAGGATTATCTGGCGGAAAAGAAAAATGACGGCGATCCCGGAATACGTATCAGAGCATCCAAATACAGACAGAGGGTAAAATGGCTTAAAAGATATGAGAACGGCAGATATTCCCTTGTGATCCGGGGGCTGCTTGCCCGTGACGATTTCTATAGAGAAATGATGGAGCGTACTCAGGAGGAATTTGAAGCCTGGGTCGGTGAGGAGCTTGACGGTAAGCTTGGAGATCTCTGCGAGGCAATAAGGATCTCCACGACCGGGACGGCCGTAAAATCAATATGGATCGACCGGAACCTTGACCTGGTCTACAGCGGAAAGGTCAAAGGGAACGTGATGTTCTGGAAACGGGAACTTACCCGTATCGAGAAGGATATAGCCGATGAGAAACAGATCGACGGGAAGACCATCGCCGAAAATCTGGAAAAAGCCGGGAAAAACGCATTTCTGGAGCTGAGAAAACAGAAGGCTGAATTTGACATGCCGGATGTTTTAAGCTGTGCCGACAAGATCGCGAAAGACTGCTATGAGGATGCCTCGAAGCTTGATATCCTTAAATCATCGGATCTTATCAAGGAGGCTATCATCAGTGAATTGAGAAGATCCCGCAACAAGAAAACAGAAGTGAAAGAGCCGGATGCTGCGGAAAAGGCGAGGCAGGCCCGGGAGAAAGCGGTACGAGAGGATATAGAGAAGACCAGCGATGCAAAAGAGATCAGCAGGCTAAGGAATGATTATTTCGGCCTTTCCCATCCCGGGGTGATGAGGATCCTTAAGGCGATCAATGAAAACAAATCACTTGTCACTATCGGAACCGGAGACAACGTGGATCTCAGCAGACGGTCGAGAGAGGTCGCGGAAAACTATATCAAAGAGCGTTTCTCGGCATTGGGAGACGATCTTTCTCCCATGGTGGTGAACTGTCTGGTGGAAAGAAATCTCAATGGTTCCATTGATGAGACGATCGACCGTACTCCGGGGATAGGCCGGCTTATAAGGGGCCTTGGACTTAAAGGACATAAGAGGTTAAACGAGTATACGAACTGGCTTGCCAGAGTCAATCATATACTCTCTGAACCTTCTCCGGGGGAAGAACCCATAAGCGAAGATGAGAAGAATCTTCTGCTGGTAAATATATTCCGGGATTCCGAGGGTTACAGGGATAAAGATTCGGGCGCCCTTTCCATGGAGCGCAAAACGATCAAGGGAAAGAAATATAAGACATTCCGCAGGAATTATCGCCTGCTCAATGATTTTGAACAGATGAAGATAACCTACGCTCCGATCGAACAGGAAAGGACAGGGTTTGCAAGAGAGCTTCGGGGTCTTCTCGCCACGGGGATCGGGCTGAAAGACCAGAACAGCAAAAGTCCTCTTTCTTTTGAAACGCTGACAAAGAAGATGACGGCCTATATCTCATACTCAGATCGTCTGTGTTCGCTATCGGAGGAGCTTCTGAAGACAAACGAGAATTATGCAGATCTAAGCGAGTTTGCCGCAAACGAAACGATCATGGGCCTCAGGGCTTATTATTATAAGGATATGATGCATGAGCTTGATCAGGCGGGAGAAAAAGCCGCCGCATTTGACAGTGAAGCCTGGAAAACGAAGCTCAACGAATGTATCAACGATCCGGTCAGAATGAAATATATCGGATATTCAAAGGGGGAAGAGGAATCAGAGACAAAGAATAAGGAAAGCCGGCTTTTCGGTCAGGTTGACGGAATAGAGGCCATTGATAAGCTTATAGCCGGAAACGCATGGAGAAGCCAGAGAAAGAAGTATGCAACTCTTTCTCCCGAGCAGAAGGAATTATTTGCGGTTGCACTGATGCTCATGGAAAAGAGCGCGCTCGGAGTAGACGGTGGTTCCAATACTGTGCTCCTGTCCGAAAATCAAAAGAAAAGCCAGACGGTGCCGCTGATCAATGAACTGCAGAAGTATATGCGCGGAGAGGAATATCATTTCCGGATCGATTATGCACAGGCTTACTACAAGCTGACCAATTATGGCAATAACTCCCTGAATATATTGACGACCAAATTCAGTGATACCGCTTTTGATAAAGCCTTTGAGTTCGTTGAGGGTATCCATAATAAAATGTCGGCTCCCGACAAAGAAGTGCTCGCACGTGCCGGAAACGGTGAAGAGATACTAAGAGAGGCCGCTCTTTTAGGTAAAAAGAACATCGACGAGGTGGGAAGGCTCAGAGAGGGATCGCTTGATCCGGAAGAAGTTAAGAAAAATCTGATCAGATATGCGGCCGAGGATGCGGAAGAGCTTTCGAAAAAGATCGGATGGAGCCGGATGGTCCCCGGACGTCTGAGATCCGTAAAGAAGGAAGAAGATCGACGGAAAAAGGTTCTTAAACGTCTGGAATCTTTAGATGAGTGGGAGATGAAGAGATTCGTTGCCGTGCTTCAGGACAGGACAGCCCTGGATAAGAGTCTTCGTGACAAGGAAAAGAGAGTTAATGATGATAAGCGCAAAGAATTAAAGCTCATGCTTTCCGAGGAGGATAACAACCGGGTCTTTAGTCAGTTCATGACCGGTGAAGCCTGCCTTAAAGCACTGTCCAGCGCCCTGGGCTTCAGGCTGAATGACAAGGTCAGGCTGGACGGGACCTTGAACGCGGATAATCTTGAGTCCGAGTCCTATAACCGAACTGGCAAGGTCGACTGGAAGCTTTTGGATAATGCATTTAAGCTTCTGGATGAAGTAAAGAAAGAGAATATAGCAACATATGCGGTCAGGCATGCGCCGGATTATATCGAGTACAGCGGCAACGAGAAAGCTAAGGCTGCTTATCTGACGATGAAAGATCAAAAGGACATGGGAAGTGAAGAGCTTGTTGATTTTCTTAAAAGACAGGCGGAAAGTGACGCATCGGCCGGAGAAAACAGCGAAGCGATGATCGCTATGGGCGGATTCAGAAAGCTCACCCCCGGGCAGAAAAAGCTTTTCTTTAAGGTGCTTGGAAGGAGAGATCTGCTGGATCTGTCAAAAAAGAATCTTTACCGTAATGTTTACAATGCAACCGCAGAACGGAGTTTTGTGAATGAAAAGGACCGCTTCAGACTGATCGACGAATATATACAGACTTCGCTCGGAGGCAATGAGGGAGTCACTTTAGCCGAGAATGCTTATCATGATGCCATGAAGTCCCTGCTTTCAACCCAGGTAGACGATACGGCTGATTTTAAGTCTGTCAATAACGTGAAGAAGGTCCTGGCCGGAGAGAAGTATTTCCTCATGCAAAGAGATACCGCCGTAGACTGGAAGCTTTTTAACAGGGCTCTGCAGTTTGTAAACAGGGCGGATTACGAGCTGAGACTAAGAGAGGGAAATGCAGAGCTTTACAGGTCTTCAGGTGAATTGTCCCGCTACGGCCATATCTCCATGGATTATTCGATTTTAAGACGCAACATCCATAATACCGGAAACCGCTTCCTGCGTTTCGGAGTACAAAGAGCCAAACAGGCCCTTCCCGAAACCCTCGGAGAATATAAATATAGTATATTCGGATCAAGGATCAGGATAAATGAACTGGTAGATGCATTTGATGTTATCACTAAGATCATGCCAAAGAGAGCGGGGAAAGTCTTTGCTGAGATTACTGATGAAATATTTAAGGGGGGGACCGGGGAGGAAAAGAAATGGCTTTCCGGTAAGCTTCGAACCAATGCAGTTATTTTTAATCCGGCGGGGGCAAATAAGTTAACAGAAGCCCCAAGAGCTTATCAGAAATACAGTGTTACCGACTACAATCATATCCGTGACAGTGTGAATAATATCCTCAAAAACGCGGATATAATGAACGGCGGAGCAAAGCAGATAGGAGAAATGCTCGGCCGGTGTGTGTCAGCTCCAATGGATGTCGAAGCGATCGCAAAGAAGCAGGAAAAGAAAAAAAAGAAAGATGTCCTGGATGAGCAGGTGGGAGAGGCTTTCAAGGTAAAGCACCGTTATGGAGATATCAGAGACAGTCTCGTCAAATGGGGTAAAAAGTATGAGACGTTCAAAAACGGACATGATGCCATCATTACTGACTGTGGTCTTAGCAATAGGGAGAGTGAGCTTATCGCATTGGCTGAAAGGGTAGTGATAGATAAGTTTGCGGATGCCATGTTGAATCAAGGCAATGCCTTGTCCGGGATAAGGGACGCTATAGACAGAAGCTACAGGCGCGCTAAAGAGGTCAAACTCACAAGGCTTAAGGATAATGCCGTTAGTAAACTCATATCTCAGAAAAAGGTTAAGCCCGGATACGTGTTGACCGAGGAGGAGATCAAGTCCCACAAGTACTGGACCGAGAAAGATGAAGAACTTACCGAGGTTGATAAAGTCAATGCGGTTCAGGATGCGGCAAAAGACTTTTTTGGGGATATTGTCCGGGGGATCATAGGGGATGAGAACGCTGAAAAACTTTTGAGCATAGCCAAAGGGACAGTAGAATTTACCGACATGTTACGGGAGAAGCTCGTCTGGGCATCACATATAGCCGGAGTGGCCAAGGTCTATACGGATTCCTTTAAGGATATAGCCGAATGTGTCCGCAAAAAAGGAAGCCTTTCCGAGGCAAAGGAACGTGCCGGGGAAGAAAAGACAAAAGAGACGGATCGCAGGACTCTGGAAGAGGGTGAAAAGTATCTTGAAACAGACAGGCAGAAGGATCTGGTCAGTGATATCGTTGAGCACCACAAGGAGATGCAGAAGCTTTCGACAGAGATCGCCGATAATATCCAGGATGTGTCGATCGCGAAGGATGTGTTAAATGCCGCGATCGAAACGGGATTGATCATAGCCGGGGCCTCCGGCGCGGGGGCCGTTCCCACCAAGATCGTTGCCGGAGCGGTAAAAGCCGGAGCGGATTTTGCTCTTTATGTCATACGCTGTATAAAGGATAATAAGGCCCTTGAGGATCACTATAAGAACAGTGAGCAGGGAAAGGCTGAAGTGGCTTCTATCGTATCCAACTCCAAATCGATGTTTGGGAAAAAGATCGATGAACAGTCGGCGGTCAAAGACAACAGCGTCCTGGATATCATATGCATGGGGAACGGCTATGAAAAGACAGAGGAGCTGGTGGAGGATACCGGGATGAGGATGGCGTCCTCGATAGCATACAGTGCGAGCAACTATAATCCCGTGATGGAGACGAAGATCCAGGCGGCGACAGTTATGGTGGTCCTTAATATGCGTGATAAAATAGGAAAGACCGACGCTTCAACCATAGCAGAAATATTTGACAGTATGAGGGCGGCATAGCACCGTGACGTTGTGATCAGGTGTTTTTTGGGACAAATGTTGAGAGAGTTCAAAAAACTATGGTAAAATAAAGCACTTAAGGTTGAATGGTGTTAATTTCCAAAGGGTAAATACTATAATGAAAAGCAGATCCATTTTCTTTTTCCTGACCGTTCTGGCAGCGATCGTCATGATGACCGGATGCACAAGTGCCGGTAAGACCGGTCGGGAGGATATGTCTGAAGAGGCGTCGGCGGAAGGGGCGGCAGCGGATACGGTATCAGATCCGGAAACGGGATCTGTTGTCAAGGATCCGCCTTTGGATTTTGTCCAGAATCAGTCCGGGGTCACTCATTTTCAAGATTATGATGAGATCATCTCTTACCTGGAACCGGGACAGGGTTATGCATATATCATGCTTATCGGATCGGATGACGAGATCCTGGCCGTTACCCCGAGACTTGAAGATGACAATACATCGGACGAGGCCTATTTTTACGGCTTGAAGGATGGCAAGCCTGTATTACTTAATCGTATGAAATCGGATGACATGGCTTTTCCCATAAGATACAGCGAAGGGATAATCTATATGGGAGACAGTGATGAGTATATGACGGTTTTTGTATCATCGGAGTACGGTACGCTTATGATCAAGGATTTTGTCACCCGATCGCAAAGCGAAGAGCCATTTGATTATAGCTTCATATATGAAGGATTTTTAAGAGATACAAATGTTTTTGGGAGTGAGAGAAAATTTGTGGGCGGTGAAGAGGAATTTGAAGAGCTCATCGATGGAAGAAAGAGCAAGGCCTTTCTGAAATTCCAGGAAGCAGAATAGATATCCGTCGATCTGATGAAAACGCTGCCGGACGAAAAGCCCCGAGAAGAGATAAGGGCTCAGATCTGATCCTGCAGATATGAAGAAGGAGTAAAATTATGCGAAAGACCAAAAGATACGAAACGATCCTTTTCGTAACATATTTTGCCATGCTGGCGGTTTTTGCTTATCTGAATTTCTTTACGGTGGGACAGGCAGGCGGGATCACGAATCTCATTGTTAATATCGCGATGTTTTTCATCGTGGGGGTTATCCTTCTTTTAAGTATGAAGGGCAGTCTTTTCCCTACTGCAGGGATCACCCGCGATCTCAGGGCTGTCACCGAGAAGATCGAGGATGATGCAAAGCATACTCACAGATTTCTCTGGGAAAAGTACAGTGAGGAGAAGGAAGAGCTTTTTAAGGACAGTATACTGGTAAGGCAGTATCAGGATTATCAGTATGAGCTCGAGCGCATCGTTCATACCGATAAGACATATTATAAATGCGATATAGAGGACTATATCGGATATGAGATGCTTGATTCCGTGATACACAGGGACAGGATGAATCAGGTGGCGGGAGCCATGACGGGACTTGGCATACTCGGTACATTCATCGGACTGTCACTGGGGCTTCAGAGCTTCAATACCGGGACGACCGCAGAGATAACAAACAGCATAGAGCCGCTGATGAGCGGTATAAAAGTTGCGTTCCATACCTCCATATACGGAATGGTGTTCTCGCTGGTATTCAACTATGTCTATAAAAAGAGGCTGGATGACGCAGAGCAGGCCGTTCGTGATTTTTTAGGCGCTTATAAGAAATATGTGCTTCCGGATACCACTACGGACGGAGTGAACCGTCTGATGGAGCTTCAGCAGCAGCAGACAGAGGCGATCATAAGTCTTTCCGATACAGTTGCGCATCAGCTTTCACAAGGGCTCAAGGAGCTTCTCGAGCCACAGTTCGACCGTTTTGATGAGACTATAGAGAATTTTGTAAATGTAGCGAGCCGCAGTCAGATGGAACAGATGGCGAGGGTCGTGGATGTCTTTATATCCGAGCTTAACAGATCTCTCGGAAATTCTTTTACCCAGCTCGGGGAAACGATCAACAATACCATGACATTGCAAAAGGCCAATGAAAAACAGATGCGGGAGATATACGAAAAGAATCTTACTACCGCGGAGAATGTCAATTCGGTCGCGTCAAGCACGGAGGTCGTTTCCGAAGCCATCAGGCTCTATGCCGAAAAGGTTCAGACTATGGAACAGCAGACAGCCGAGACGCTGGAGCTGTTAAGGCAACAGAGCGAGCGGCATCAGAAGATCATGGAGCTCTCGGACCGCTATGTATCCGATCTTGAGACATACAGGAGTTCTCTGGATCTGTCTGCGGCGGCTTACGATGACAGACTTCAGTCGCAGGAGGCAAGGCTTAAGGATCTGCAGAAGCTTTCAGAGGCACTGCCCGTCGAGATCAATGAGACTTTCAATATCATAAACGAAAATCTCCAGATAGTGGAGAAGCACTTCAAGGATACCATAGAGGATATAAACCGGACGATGGACAAGGTGCCCGAGCTTGTGGATTATTCATACAGAGGCATCGAGGAAGGCCTTGACCGGGTCGCGAGATCGCTTGAAGAGCTCCGAGCGGTGATACAGAACATGGAATCATATTACACAAGACGCTGAACATACCTCCCCGGTACAGCGTCAGCGGAAACCCGGGGGCAGCCTGACCGGAAACAGGATCCCGGGGGTGGCTTGACCGGAAACAGGATCCCGGGGGCAGCCTGACCGACGATGGAAGATTAAAGAGCTTATGAAGAGAAGACATAAAAGAGACGAAGAAACCACATACTGGCTTTCGTATTCCGACATGATGGCGGGACTGCTGCTGACCTTTGTGCTCATCATAGCCTTTACGATGCTGCATGCTCAGATGCAGTATGACGAAAAAGAGACCGAGCTTTTAGGCAAGGAGAAGGAGCTTGTGGTGCAGGCGGATGAGCTTGAGGAAGAGAGGGAGATAGTCGCCCGGCAAAGGACGACCCTTGATGAACAGGCTAAAATGCTGAATGCGCAGGAAGAGGCGCTTGCAGAGCAGGGTAAGAAGATAGCAATACAGGAGGAGACCCTGAAGGAGCAGCATGAGCTGCTGGATAAGCTCGAGGCGATCATGAGTGAGCAGCAGCAGAAGCTCGATGACATCATAGGAGTAAGGGCGGATCTGGTCGAGGACCTCAGAAACGAGTTTGATGATTCGGACCTCAAGGTTTCAGTTGACGAAATGACCGGCGGGATAACGTTTGACGCCAGCATTCTTTTTGATTACAACAAGGCGACGTTAAAGCCTTCGGGAAAGAAGTTCCTTGCGGATTTCCTGCCCAGATATGCCGATATACTGCTCAGTCCGAAGTATAAGAATAATATTTCGGAGATCCTGGTAGAGGGTCATACAGATACCGAAGGGGATTATATCTTTAATCTTGAGCTCTCGCAAAAGAGAGCGCTGGCTGTCGCGGAGTACTGCCTCAGTGATGACAGCAACATCCTTTCGGACAGTCAGCTCAAGGACATGAGATCCCTTATATCCGCAACGGGAAGATCCTACAGCAAACCGGTCTATGACCAGAACGGCGAGGTTGACATGGAGGCTTCGCGGCGTGTGGAGTTTTTATTCCAGTTAAAGGATGAGGAGATGGTACGTGAAATGATAGATATACTCAGCGAGGAGAGCGGATCCGGATCGACGGAGGATTCCACGGATGACGTCGTAGAAGAGTAAGACCGGGAGATGAGAATCAAACCGGGAAATGTGAATATAGCCGGAAAATAAGAATCAAAACGCAGAGGGGAAACCAAAACGGAGGATCGAAATGAAACCGTACAGGTATTACGGCAGGAGGACCGCATATGGCATTATTTGATGAAGAGCTCTTGAAGGATCCCGGGTTTTTCAGGGAAAACACGATACCGGCACATGCGGATATCTATTATTACAGAAATGAGGACGAGCTGAAGAGCGGAAAGTCCTCTTTTGTGCATTTATTGAACGGTTTGTGGAAGTTCAGATGGTTCCGTTCGCTTAATGAAGCCTGTCCTGATTTTTACAAAACGGAATATGACTGCCACATGTGGGATGATCTTACCGTACCGTCCTGCATGGAGATGCAGGGATACGGCAGGATCTCATATCTGAACAACCAGTATCCCTGGGAGGCGCGTGAGGAGGTGGAACCCGGGGATATTCCTCACGATTACGCTCCGGTAGGGGAGTATGTTAAGTATTTCAGGGTTCCGGAGGAATTTAAGGATCAGCCGGTATGCATCAGGTTTGACGGAGCGGAGTCAGGCATGGCTTTGTGGCTTAACGGACAGTATGTCGGCTATGCGGAGGATTCCTTTACTCCCTCCGAATTCGATCTTACGGAGTTTATCGATCCGGACGGGGAGAATAAACTTGCGGTCGCGGTGTTCAGGTTCACTTCAGGGTCATGGCTTGAGGACCAGGATTTTTTCAGGTTTTCGGGGCTGTTCAGGGATGTAAAGCTTTTTACGGTGCCCGGAGTGCATGTGGAGGATCTTTGTGTAAAGACAGTTCTTGATAAGAACTATAAGGATGCGGAGCTTCGGCTTGCGATACAGCTTTCGGGGCCCGGTAAGATAAGCTATGAGCTGCATGAGTTTTACGGCGGGATCATCCTGTCGGCTTCAAAGAAGGTCGGAAAGGATGCGATATTTTCCGAGAGCGTGAAAGATCCCGAAAAATGGTCGGCAGAGAGACCGTATCTGTATGATCTCGTCATACGGGTATATGACGGTAACGGAGCCCTGCAGGAGATCGTGTCTCAAAAGGTCGGGTTCAGGAGCTTTGAGATAAAGGGACACAAGATGCTGATAAACGGAAAACGCATAGTTTTCCGGGGAGTTAACCGGCATGAGTTTTCGGATATCGGCGGCAGAACAATAGATGAATATACCATCAACCATGATCTGCTGGAAATGAAAAAGAATAATATCAATGCCGTAAGAACCTGTCACTATCCCGATCAAACACATTTTTATGATATGTGTGACATGCTGGGACTTTATGTGATAGATGAGACAAATCTTGAGACCCACGGGACCTGGGAGCCGATCAGCCGGGGACAGATGCCACAGGAATATGCGGTCCCCGGGGACAGGAAAGAATATGAAGAGAACGTGATCGACAGAGGTCACAATATGTTCATGAGGGACAAGAATCATCCTTCGGTGCTGATATGGTCTCTCGGAAATGAAGCCTACGGTGGCAGGGTGCTGAAAAAACTCCATGATGCCTTTAAGGGATGGGATGATACGAGGCCCGTACATTATGAGGGGATCGTTAAAGACATGAGATATCCGGAGACTACGGATATCGCTTCCAATATGTACTGGCGGGTCGATGATATCAGGAAGTATCTGGAAAGCAACAGGAAGAAACCTCTGATAAGCTGTGAATACGCGCATGCAATGGGAAATTCCCTGGGAGGGATGAGCCTTTATACCGATCTGGCAGATGAAGAACCGCTTTATCAGGGAGGCTTCATCTGGGATTTTATTGATCAGGCCGTAAGGACAAAAGACCGCTACGGAAAAGAATATGAGGGGTACGGGGGAGACTTCGGGGACAGACCGCACGACGGAAATTTCTCCGGTGACGGGCTCCTTTTTGCAAAGGACAGAAAACCCGGTCCGAAGATGCAGGATGTCAAATATAATTACCGCCCCGTAAAGATCGAAGCGGATGAGCAGGGAATAACCATAACCAACCGGAATCTTTTTACCGATGTTTCGGAATACCGGTGCGTGATCATCGTGACGAGAAACGGCGAGGAGAAGGAAAGACATCACGAGACCTTTTTTGTTCCGCCGCTCAGGACAAAGAGATTTAAATGGCCTATAAGGCTTCCGGAATCTGACGGGGCAGAGATCGCGGTAACGTTCTCTTTTATCCTCAAGCATCAGACGCTCTACGCCGATGCGGGACATGAAGTCGCCTGGGGACAGTATGTCTACGGTGAGGTCAAAGCTCCCGAGGTTTTGAAGGAGAAACTTAAGGTGGTCCGCGGAATGAACGGGATCGGAGTTTACGGCGAGCATTTCAGCGCGATGTTCTCCGGGATACAGGGCGGTCTGATCTCCTATGTTTATGGTGGAAGGGAGCTTATCGAAAAAACACCCCGGCCGAATTTCTGGAGGGCGATGACGGATAATGATCTGGGAAACCTTCAGTTCATGCGTTCCGCGCAATGGAAGACGGCTTCCGAATTTGTGGGGAACACGTATTACGACAAAGAGGTTGTGCGTGAAGCGCCGCAGATCAGCGAGGGGCCTTTTTCGGTGAATGTAAGCTTCAACCTGCATCTTTGCACGACCCCCGAAAAGACAGTGACTCTGGCGTATACGGTTTTTGCGGACGGGCGCATAGATGTCGATATGTCAATGCCCGGATCCGATGATGTGGGAGAGCTTCCGGAGTATTCTCTGATGTTCACGCTCAAGGCGGACTACAATATGTTCTGCTGGTACGGGCAGGGGCCGGAAGAGACCTATGCCGACCGAAGCTGCGGAAAGCTCGGGATATATTACGGAGAGGTGGACAGGATGCTTGCACCCTATCTCAGGCCTCAGGAGTCGGGAGCGCATATCGGGGTAAGGGCAGCTACGGTCACTGATGAAAAGGGCCACGGGCTGACTGTCACCGGGAAGGAGCTTATGGTGTCAGCGCTGCCGTACAGTCCGTCCGAGATCGAAAATGCCGATCATCATTTTGACCTCCCTGAAAGGCATTATACCTATGTCAGAGTGGGACTGGCACAGATGGGAGTTTCGGGTGATGACTCATGGGGCGCGAGAACACTGCCTCAATATATGATAGATAACAAAAAGAAGCTGAAACTGCACTTTTCATTTCGCGGGGTGTGATGTCAGGGAAAAAAGAAAAGAAAACATGGTGGAAGAACAGCATTCGCACGCAGCTGGCACTGGTATTTATCCTTCTGCTGACCGCGGAGGTAGGTCTTGCGGTTTTTATAAATACCGTATTGCTGCAGCGTTACTATATCTCCAATAAGAAAAAGGAAATGGTGGCGTCCTATGAAATGGTAAACCGGCTTGCGGATGAGTTCGGCCCGGATTCGGACAGCTTCAAGAGTGACGCCGACAGACTGACTTCGGACAGAAGCCTGCTCGTGGTGATAGCCGATTCCGGAATGAACATTCTTTATTCCACGGAGAGAGAATCTGAAATGATCGCTTCCAGACTCCTGTGGAGGGTGATCTCGGGGGATCCGAGCAATGAGCCCGGAAATGAGTCGGCAGATGAAAAGACCGGCAGCGGTCCGGGAGAGGCTAAAGGCGACAAGGCGCCTTCGTGGGAAAAGGACGAGGTGCTTGCCAAAACCGATAATTATATGATAACCAAGAGCACGGACCCTGCGATGAAATCGGATTTTATCGAGCTGTGGGGCTATATGCATAACAGGGATCTTGTATTTATAAGGACTCCTTTGGAGAGTATAAGGGAGAGTGCCTCTATTTCCGCAAGGTTCATGATGTATGTCGCGATCGTGATAGCGGTTTGTGGAGCGGTGATCATTTGGCTTATCTCAAAGAGGATCACCGATCCGGTGCTTGAGCTTACCGGTCTGTCCGACCGGATGGCGCATATGGACTTTGACGCAAGGTACAAAAGCGGTGGGGAAAACGAGATCGGAGAGCTCGGCAGGCATATGAACGAAATGTCCGAGCAGCTTGAAAAGGCGATCGCCGATCTCAAAAGCGCAAACAACGAGCTTCAGAAGGATATCGACCGCAAGGAAAAGATCGAGAACATGCGGAGTGAGTTCATCTCGAATGTCTCCCATGAGCTGAAGACCCCCATATCTTTGATAACAGGCTATGCGGAGGGGTTAAGGGACGGCATCGCCGATGATGAGGAAACCCGTAATGAGTACCTTGAAGTCATCATTGATGAATCGGAAAAGATGCATAAGCTCGTGTCGAATCTCCTGGAGCTTAACCATATCGAATTCGGAAATGATCCGGTGGAGATGTCAAGGTTTGACGTGACCGAGCTTATCGCCGGAGTCATTGACAGTTCAAGGGTTATGGCAAAGCAGTTTCAGGTCAGCGTGGGTTTTGAGAGGAAGGATCCGGTATACGTATGGAGTGATGAGTACAAGACAGAGATCGTGTTTACCAACTATCTCACGAATGCGATCCACTATGCGGGAGGTGACAAAAAGATAGAGGTCACGGTCGTCGATTCGGATCAGAACGTAAGGATACAGGTGTTCAATACCGGGGACAGGATCCCGGAGGAGGCTGTCGACAGGATATGGGAAAAGTTTTATAAGGTTGATAAAGCCCGCAGCCGCGAGGTCGGCGGATCGGGCGTGGGACTCTCCATCGTTAAGGCCGTCATGGAAACTTTGAATAAACCGTGCGGTGTGATAAACTATGATGAAGGCGTCGGATTCTGGTTTGAGCTTGAAAAGGCCGGAACGACTGAAGATACGGAGACTGAATGATGCGCAAGAGTAGGGTTATTATTAATACGGTCATAGCGATATCGGCGTTTATGCTCGCCGGATGCGCTTCTTCGGCGGTAGGGATATCGGATGAGGATGTAAAGAAGGTTGCAAATTACTCTTCCGATATAGTAAGTCAGCATAATGACAAATCGGATTCGAGGCTTGTGGACGTCGCCAAGGTGAAGAAGAAATATCAGGAGCAGCTCGATCTTGAGATAAAGAGACAGAACTTCAGGGCAATGGAGCAGGCGGCACTTCAGGCCGAGGAGCAGGGCAGCGGGGAAGGCAGCGATGACGGTGATGAGACCGGCAGCGGAGAATATGTCGAACCGGATATCCCTCTTTCGGAAGCCATAGGGGTTCCGGAGTTTGATATATATTATACCGGGTATGAAATGAGCAGATCTTATCCTACCGAGGGCTCCATCTCGGCTGACGATGTCTTTATGGGGATGACGGCGGCAGAAGGAGACACGCTCCTCATCATGCATTTCAACATCTCCAATACCCAGGGGATGGACAGACCCTGCGATATAATAGATGCCAGACCGACCTTCAGGGTTAAGATAAACGGAGAAAACACCACGGTACAGCAGACGATCCTGCCTGATGATCTATCAAAATTCGACGGTACCATAGAGGCATACAGTTCAGCCGACACGGTGCTGATCTCCGAGATCTCCGAGAGTACCGCATCGGATATCCAGAGCCTTACTCTCGTGGTACGTTCGGCGGAGGGACGTCCGGAATACAAACTTGAATAGGTAAGGAAAACATTTTATGCCAATCTGCGTGCAGAAGGATCTCCCGGCGAGAGAGATCCTTGAGAATGAAAATATTTTTACGATGGAGCCTGATCGATCCGCGCATCAGGACATAAGACCGCTGGAGATATGCATACTCAATCTGATGCCTCTTAAGGAGGATACGGAGCTGCAGCTCCTCAGATCACTTTCAAACACCCCTTTACAGATCAATATCGCATTCATGACCGTAAAGAGTCATTCTTCCAAAAACGTTTCAAAGAGCCATCTGAACCAGTTCTACAGCACCTGGGAGGAGAACAGGGGAAGACGGTTTGACGGGATGATAATCACCGGAGCGCCCGTGGAGCTTATGGAATATGAAGAGGTGGATTACTGGGAAGAGCTGGTGGATATCTTTGAATGGACGAAGACGAACGTCACCTCCACGATACATGTCTGCTGGGGCGCCCAGGCAGCGCTTTATCACCACTACGGTCTGCAAAAGCATGTATTCGACACGAAGCTTTTCGGTGTATACCGTCACAGGGTCAGAAACCGTAAGGATCCTCTGGTCAGAGGCTTCGATGATATGTTTTATATCCCTCATTCCAGATATACGGAGATCAGAAGCGAGGATATCCATGCCTGCAAAGATCTTACCGTGCTCGCGGAGGGAGATAATAAGGCCGGGGTCTGTCTTTGCACCGCAATGTCGGGCAGGCAGGTATTCCTTTTCGGCCATCCCGAATACGACAGGCTGACTCTGGATATGGAATACCGCAGAGACAAGGAGAAGGGACTTGATCCGGAGATACCGATCAATTATTATCCCGATGATGACCCTTCAAAAAAGCCCATGCTTTTATGGAGGAGCCATGCGAATATAATATATACCAACTGGCTTAATTATTACGTGTATCAGAATACACCATATGATATAGGCGACATCACCAGCGGCAACATAGCATATTTATCTAAATAAGGGAGAGTGAAATGGGTGGTTTTTTTGCGGCGGCATTAAAGAATGATTGTGTTTTTGATCTGTACTTCGGTACCGATTATCACTCGCATCTCGGGACAAGACGCGCGGGATTGGCGGTGTTTGACCAAAAAGAAGGCTTTAACCGCGCCATACACAATATAGAGAATTCTCCCTTCAGGACGAAATTCGAGTCGGATTTCCATGAAATGAAGGGGAATATCGGCATCGGATGTATCTCCGATTATGAGCCGCAGCCTCTTATCGTCAGATCCCATCACGGGACTTATGCCATCACTACGGTCGGTAAGATAAACAATATGGAGGAGCTTTCCGAAAGCGTGATCAAAAGCTCCGGGACGCATTTCCTTGAGATGAGCGGCGGCTCGATAAATGCAACGGAGCTTGTAGCGGCGCTCATCAATCAGAAGGACAATATCATCGACGGGA
The DNA here is from genome assembly GCA_024699045.1 of Lachnospiraceae bacterium. Classification (GTDB taxonomy): domain Bacteria; phylum Bacillota; class Clostridia; order Lachnospirales; family Lachnospiraceae; genus NK4A144. The sequence continues at coordinate 19,460 of JAILQK010000036.1, forward strand.
TCAGGTATGCACAGGAGACCATAGACGGTTCCATGACGATGCTTCTCCTTACCGCTACGGGGGTCTACTGCGCCAGAGACCGGATGGGCAGGACTCCGCTGACGATAGGGGTAAAGGATGAGGGCTTCTGCGCATCCTTCGAGAAATTCGCATATCTAAACATGGGATACAGGGATTATAAGGAGCTGGGCCCCGGAGAGATCGTTGTGATGACTCCGGAAGAGGTCAAGTCATTGGTAAAGCCGGGCGACAAGATGAAGATATGCACGTTCCTGTGGGTATACTACGGATATCCTTCGTCGGGTTATGAAGGAGTCTCCGTGGAGCAGATGAGATACCGCTGCGGCCAGCATATGGCGGACAGAGACATGATGACCAGATCCGACATAGACATCGTGGCAGGAGTCCCGGATTCGGGGACTGCGCATGCGGTAGGATATTCCAATGAGTCGGGAGTGCCTTTTTCAAGGCCTTTCATCAAGTATACCCCAACCTGGCCCAGATCGTTCATGCCTACCATCCAGTCGAGGCGTGACATGATCGCGAGGATGAAGCTCATCCCGGTCCATGAGCTCATCAACGGAAACCGCATCCTCCTCATAGATGATTCCATCGTCCGGGGGACGCAGCTTAGGGAGACGACACAGTTCCTCTACAATGCCGGAGCCAGGGAGGTTCATGTAAGGCCGGCCTGCCCTCCGATCATGTTCGGGTGCAAGTATATCAATTTTTCGAGGTCAACATCCGAGATGGAACTCATCGCAAGGCGGATGATAAACAAGGAAGAGGGGCAGGAAGTGGAGAGAGCGGTCCTGGATGATTATGCGAACCCCGATTCGGAAAGATATAAAAAGATGACGGAGGGCATCAAGAAGCAGCTGGGCTTTACCTCACTAAGCTTTAACCGCCTTGATGACATGCTGGAGGCCTGCGGCATCGACAAGGATAAGCTCTGTACCTATTGCTGGAACGGGGTTGAGTAGGAACTGTACGAACGAATGTTCTTGATTTAGTACAGCGCCTTTGGTTGACTTAATATAGCCAAAGCATTATATTAGTATATGATAACAGGATATTATCGGGGCAAACCTGCCGCGAGGCAGGGACGCAAAGCTACAGGGTCTGGAGCGGCTCCAGGCAGCCAGTTGCCATGAGAAAATTCCTTCAAACGAGGAGGGGGAAGATCATGAAAAAAATTTACGGTTCGTTTATTGTTTTTACTTTGGCGGTGATCCTTATAACATTTCCCGCAGCAGGAGCAGTAGCAAGGGCGGGGCAGGCAAAGAGCACCGAAGCGATCGGGGAGTCCCGGCTTAATACATCGAACGTGAGTGTACTTAACAATCTGATGCTTTCAAAAATAAATGATCTCAGATCCTCTGTCGGAGTCGGATCATTGTCGACAGACACGACTCTTAATTCATATGCCGGCACGAGATCGGTCGAAGCTACCACGAAGTGGTCGCATACAAGACCGAACGGAGCCCAGGGATGTGATATGATACCGGCCAATAAGTGGAGAGGAGAGAATCTTTCCTATGTGATCTTCCCGGATTTCAACTATTCCGAGGAAGAGCAGGAAGAGGCTGCGAATGTGATGTTCGATAATCTGGTGGCATCGCCTACACATTACGATAATATGGTGTTTGGGTCCTTCACCAAGGTCGGCATCAGGACAAATGTTGCTAATACGGCTGACGGAGTCAGACTTACTACCGCCTATCTTTTCTCGAACTGAACGGGCGGAAGATCACGGGATTTTCTGAGGAGCCCTGAGACGGGCTCCTTTATCATGTATCCGGCTATGCTCCGGAAAGCATGAAGGCATAAAGGATGAATGTAAGATAGCGATGGACGTTAGACTGTTTTTAAAGGGATCAAGAGACGGCATACCGATAGCGATGGGCTATCTGGCGGTGGCGTTCACTCTGGGGATCGCTGCGGGGAACATCAATATGGATGCCCTGCAGAGTTTTTTTATGTCCTTCGGGATGCTGGCGTCGGCAGGTGAATATGCGGCGATCCTTCTTATCGGATCGGCAGCGGGGGTCATCGAGATGATAGCGACAACCTTCATCATCAATCTCAGATACTTCCTGATGAGCTGTTCGCTGTCCCAGAAGCTTGAACCGGGTGTGCCGATGTGGAAGAGGCTGCTGCTTGCCTGGTTTGTGACGGATGAGCTTTTCGGAATATCATCCGCGGTGGAGGGATATCTGGATCCGGTATATACCTATGGCGCCGCGGTAGTATCGGTTGCGGGTTGGTGTCTGGGCACGGTGCTCGGAGTCGTGGCGGGAGACGTGCTCCCGGTAAGACTTGCTTCGGCAATGAATGTAGCGCTATACGGGATGTTCCTGGCCATCATAATACCTCCCGCAAGGAAGAGCAGGTTTATGGCGATCCTTGTCGCCGTTTCGATGGCGGCAAGCTTTGTCTTTGCGAATGCTCCGGTAGTATCGGAGATCTCTGAGGGGTTCAGGATAATAATCCTTACCGTTCTTATCGCCGGAGCTGCGGCATTCATACGTCCCATAGAGGAGGAAGGCTGATATGTTCGACAAAAGAGTATACGGATCGCTCATAGTGATGATCCTTACCGTTTATGCGATCAGAGTGCTCCCGTTTCTCATTTTCAGGAAAGAGATAAAGAACAAATGGGTGAGATCCTTCCTTCATTATGTTCCTTATGTGACGCTTGCGGTGATGACGTTTCCGGCTATATTGACGGCTGCATCATCGGTCTGGGCCGGGGGCGCCGCCCTCGTAACAGGGATAGCGGTCGCGCTTCTTGGCGGAGATCTCTTTGTGGTTGCAATAAGCACCTGTGTTGCGGTATTCTTAACAGAAATGGTCATTTTGTGATCGTAGGCAGGGGGAGATGAATGAAAACGTTTATCAGTGATATCGCAATGATCGTAATAGGGATCGTTCTCATACTGTATCCCGGGACGTCCATGGACATAACCATAGGAGTGATCGGAGTCCTGCTCCTTGTGGCGGGGGTAGTTGGGATCATCCTTGGATTCAGGGGCGATGAGGCTTATTTTGCCTATACCATGACAGGAGCTGTAGTCTCGGTGGTCGCCGGTATAATATGTCTGGTAAAGCCTGAGATAATAAGGGATATCGTTCCCCTTTTCATGGGGGTCGTGATACTCGCGACCGGAGTGTTCAATATAGCAAATGCGATAAGCGCTAAAAGAGCAGGAGCATCAAGATGGGTGGTATCATTGATACTTGCCCTGATAACGGTTATACTTGGGATAGTCATTCTGGTAAATGTTGACGACACGGGGAAGCTGCTGGTCCAGGTGATAGGCATGGTATTTGTCTATAACGGCATAACGACACTATTGATGAGGATTTTTAACAGGGTTTAAGGGATGAAGAATTATATAAAGATAGCAAGGCCCGATCACTGGGTCAAAAACATATTTATAATACCCGGAGTCGCGGTGGGATTCCTTCTTGCGGAAATGCCATCCGTCCCGGTGCTGCTGTACAGGTTCGTGATCGGATTTATAGCGACCTGTCTGATCGCTTCGGCCAATTATGTGATAAACGAATGGCTGGACGCGGAATTCGACAAATATCATCCGACCAAGAAATTCAGGCCGGTGGTCTCGGAGAACATGAAGTTTTCGCTTGTAATGCTGGAATATGTCATCCTCGCGGTGGCGGGACTCGGCCTGTCGTTCCTTATAAACACAGGCTTTCTTGTGACCGAGATCTGGCTTCTTATCATGGGGATACTGTATAATGTGAAGCCCTTCCGGACCAAGGACATTCCTTTCCTGGACGTGATAACGGAATCGATCAACAATATGATAAGGCTTCTTTTGGGATGGTTTATCGTAACGAACACTTCGGTGCCTCCGGGAAGCATCCTCCTCGGCTACTGGATGGGCGGAGCCTTCCTGATGGGGATCAAGCGTTTTGCGGAATACCGGATGATCGGAGATCCCGAGCTTGCGGGGAGATACCGTAAGTCCTTTGAGGCTTATTCAGAGCGGACTCTCTTATGCTCGAGCATGTTCTATGCATTCTGCTCGACCTTCTGTATGGGAATCTTCCTGATCAAGTACAGACTGGAATATGTGCTTGCCATGCCGTTTTTATTCCTGCTTTTCGTGTATTACCTTTATATCGCGTTTAAGGATGATTCGGCCGTACAGAAACCGGAGAAGCTGTATAAAGAAAAGAAACTTATGGCATTTGTGCTTTTGATCGTGATCATATTCATCGTGCTGACAGCGGTGGATATCCCGGCACTCAGGCTTTTCCAGGAGCCGTTCCTGATAGAGATCTGACGAGGAGCGGTAGAGCCTGTACGGCAGGCAGCTTCGCAAAAGGGAGAATGAGACCACGATCGGATGCGCATGTTTAACAGAATAATATTAACGGGAGAACGATGATGACTAAAAATAAAGTATTGCTCTTTTATCCTCCGGGACAGATCTTTCAGCGCGGGGAAGACCGGTGCCAGCAGAACGTTGACGGAAGCTCGGCTGAGGCCATGAGAGCCTGCAACGATCTCGGATACGCCGCCGCAGTCCTTCTGAAAAGAGGGTATGAGATCAAGCTTAGGGATTATCAGACAGAGCTCTGCACGATGCAGGAGCTCTATGATGATGTGGACAGCTTTAAGCCGGATCTTCTGATGATGAGCACGACCAATACGAGCATCTTTGAGGACATCAAGATCATGAATGCGCTTAAGGACAGATGCGGTGCGGTCACGGTGTTCAAAGGGGCCATTTTCTATGCTCCCGAGCAGGAGATGCTCGATCTTTTAGATCTTAGTCATATAGATTATCTGATAGGCGGAGAGGTCGATTTTGCCATAGGGGAAGTTACCGACTATGCGCTTAAGGGAGAGGGCGACATAGCTGCCGTTGACAATATCCTGTACAAGGACAGGGACGGAAAGTTTATCCCGACGAAATTCCATGTATGGGGCAAGGATCTTGACAGTCAGCCTTTCCCGGCAAGGGAATACATGAACAACGGCCTTTATACAAGACCGGATACGGATGCTCCGATGGCTACGATACAGACGGCAAGGGGATGTCCTTCAAGCTGTGTTTTCTGTCTCACTCCCGAGATCTCCGGAAAATGCGTCAGATTCCGAAGTCCTGAGAATGTCATGGCTGAGCTTACCGAGTGTTATGAGAAATTCGGGATAAGGGATTTCTTTTTTAAGGCCGACACTTTTACGATCAATGCCGAGTGGGTGAAAACACTCTGCAATCTCATAATAGATTCGCCGCTTTACGGAAAGATCCATTTTACGGCCAATTCAAGGGTAAATCCCTTAAAGAAGGAAACTCTTGAGCTCATGAAAAAGGCAGGCTGCTTTATGGTGGCCTTCGGCTTTGAGTCCGGAAGCGACGAGATACTCAAAAAGATCCGCAAGGGAGCGACGGTCGAGCAGAACCTTCAGGCCGCTAAATGGTGTCATGAGGTAGGGCTTCCTTTCTGGGGATTTTTTGTCATCGGGTTCCCGTGGGAGAATAAGGGACATATAATGAAGACCAAGAAGCTCATCTACGAGGCCGATCCTGATTTTATCGAAGTGAAGATGGCGCTGCCTTTCTATGGGACGCCGCTCTATGAGATCTGCAAGCAGGAGAATCTGCTCGCAAAGAACGTGCTGGGAAGTGACTTCTTCCATTCGAGCATGAACGGAACGATGTATCTGACCATAGATGAGGTCGAGAAGATACGACGCAGGATCCTGCTCGGTTTTTATTTAAGACCCAAATACATAATGCGCAAGATGCGTGAATGTGTGAAGCATCCGTCGATCTTCCTTAATTACTGCAAGTATGGCATAAGGCTTGTAGTGAACCTGTTTAAGTGATGACGGACGACGGACTGTATAAGAAGCTTTCCGGATACGATCTTATAGTGTTCGACATGGACGGGACCCTCTATTATCAGAGAGGGATGCAGATAAACATGGCCTTTCGTCTTATTGGGCATGCACTCTTTGAAGGCGGACTGAAGGATCTGAGACTTATACTGAAGTACAGGAAGCTCAGAGAGGACTGGGATGCCTCAAAGAAAATGAACGATGAGGATCTCTATGCCTCACTTTCCGAGGAAACAGGGAAGGCGAAAGAAGACATCAGGCAGACGATAAGGACCTGGATGTTTGAGAAGCCCATGGATGTGGTCTCAAAGTGCAGGGACGAAAAGCTTGTAAAGGTTATAGAGCAGCTTATTTCCGACGGGAAACAGGTATGTATTTATTCCGATTATCCTACCGAGGACAAGGTCAGAGCGGTGGGTCTTCCTTCCGGGATACCTCAGTATTACTGCGGACAGGAAGATATCAGGACAATGAAGCCCAATCCTTCGGGTCTTTTTTATATAATGAGCCGTTATCCCTCGGTCTTAAAGGACAAGGTGATCATGGTTGGGGACAGGGCTGACAGGGACGGTGCCGTGGCGGATAATGCAGGAACGGCTTCTCTTATCGTCGGCAGGTTCAGGCTTTTAAGGTATCTCTTCTGAAAGATCTTTTTTCGGCACAGCTATAAAGTTTTTTTGTATTTTTCCGATATATAGATATAGAAACGGATTTCTGCAGTTTAATGTCTCCGGTCAGGGTTCTTCTTTCATCCGGACGGCAGGCAGACAACAAGGGCCGATAAGCGCCCGAAGATCATGGAGGATGTGACTTATGGTAGATTTTAATTCAAGCATTTCTAAAAGCCCGATGTATCAGGGCCTGACAGATCAGTTCAAAAAAGGAAAAGCGGGAGCGCCGGATAAGGCGGCAGAGCAGATGCAGCCCGGATTCCCCGGGGAGCGGGAGGCGGGCGCTGTCTATGACAGATCGTCAGCGCTTGATTCAATAGTCGGAGACAAGATCAAGAGCATGACAGAGGGAGCCCAGAATCTTGGCAAGACCGTCGGTAATCCCCAGCTTAGTGAGAACGCCCAGAAATATTATGAGCAGCTCAAGGCTAAATTCGGAGACATGGATTTTATTCTCGTATCAAGCGAGGAAAAGGCAAATGCGATGGCAAATGCCGGCAATTACGCGAATCCCGATAAGCCGGTCGTGCTCATAGGTGCCGACGAAGTCGAGAAGATGGCAAATGATGAGAAATTCCGCGAGAAATACGAGGGCATCATTTCCATGGCCAAGGAAAACCTGGCTTCGATGAAGGATCAGTTCGGAAACGATGACAACGTCAAGGGTTACGGCATGCAGGTAAACGACAAAGGAGAAGTTTCCTATTTTGCGGTACTGAAAAAGTCCGGAGAAATGCAGGCCGAGAGGATACAGGAAAAGAGAGCCGAGAATAAGGCCGAGCGCAAGGCCGAGGCAAAGAAAGAGGCCAAGGAGGAGCAGACCGAGAGACTCGAGAGAGTAAGGAACGCAAGGAGCGAAAAGGCGAGGGAAGCCTACGGAGAGCAGGAAGATTTCGGATATGAGATAATAAGGGCAGATTCCGTAGACGAGCTGGCATCGCTGGTGTCGGGATTCCTTAATCCGGCGTCTGAAGGCACCAATTCTCAGGTTGGAGGAAACATAGACTTTACCGCATGAGGTATTACACACTTAAGCACAAGGGAGTGGCTCATGTGGCCGCATCCGAAGACGGGAAGAGAGCCTATATACTTAGGGCCTATCTGACCATGAACATAATGCTCATCAAGGGGCATGACGGAAATATACCGGGGCTTGCAGAGGCAGTGGATCTTGCAAGCCCCAATGTGGAGATCTTATCTCCGATCCCTCATCCGAGACAGGATGTGATCTGTCTCGGGATCAATTATGCGGATCACGCAAAGGAAGCCGAGGGGTTTGATCGTGAGGCTTTTTCCAAAGAGAAACCCGATCCGATATTCTTTTCAAAACGAGTATCCTATTCCCAGGGGACAGGGGATGTCATCCCTCTGCACGGGGATATCTGTGATTCACTTGATTATGAAGCCGAGCTCGGGGTTGTCATCGGAAAGGAAGCTTATAACGTAAAAGCCGCGGATGCGCTTGATCATATCTTCGGGTATACCGTAATAAACGATGTGTCGGCAAGGAATCTTCAGACCAGGCATAAGCAGTGGTATTTCGGCAAGAGCCTTGACGGCTTTACCCCGATGGGACCCTGTATAGTATCGAAGGATGAATTTGACGGGATACCGGAGCTTGACATACGCACCTATGTGAACGGTGAGCTCAGGCAGTCATCCAATACCCGGAATCTCATAACCGGGATACCGGAGATAATAGAGATACTTTCAAGCGGGATGACGCTTGCGCCGGGGACGGTCATAGCGACCGGGACGCCTTCGGGAGTCGCCATGGGGATGGATCCGCCGGTTTTCCTCAAGGACGGTGATGAAGTAGCCTGTGAGATAGATAATATCGGAAGGCTTGTAAATACCGTAAGCGCCGACCCGGATGCGCTGGCGCGTTTACAGGGAATCAAATAATCCGGAGGTGATCTCTTCCATACTGTTAACTATCGTGCAGGCTCCCAGAGCCTGCATTTCTTTTACGTCCCCGTATCCGAAGGAAACGCCTATGGAGGAAACGCCCGTTTCGTTGGCGCCTGCGATGTCGAATCTGGTGTCGCCGATAAGTACCGATGAGGCGATGAAGTCATCACCGGGCTCCGAATTCCTCCTGAAAAGCTCGTTGAGGACCTCGGTCTTGGTATCGATCTTTCCGTCGGGGGTAGAGCCTGCTATATCGTCAAACAGCCCGTCCATATTAAAATGCTCCATCAGGATCCGGCACATATTTTCCGGCTTGGAGGAGCAGACATAGAGTTTGCAGCCGGCCTCTTTAAGACGCTTGAGGCATTCGATGACGCCGGGATAAGGTTCGGCTTCAAAGACTCCGATGGGATTGTAGCGTTCCCGGTATATCTTTACCAGCTCGCGCGCTTTAGCCATATCCACCCCGTATCGTTTTGTGTAGGTATAAACGAGCGGCGGTCCCACAAAGAAGGACAGATCGCGCCAGTCTTTTGTTTCCACTCCGATCTCTTTCAGTGAATGGGCGGCGCATTTCATGATGCCTTCTCCGGTATCGATGAGGGTGCCGTCAAGATCAAACAGAATGTTTCTGACGGGGATCTTTTCGTGCTTTACGAGGATCCCGCCTTCGTAGTCAAGCTCATAGGATATGCGGGCTTTTTTTTCAAGAAGATCTTTCAGGAAAAAACGGTCCCCTTCCCATAGAGGGAGATCGAATATCTTCCCGTCAGGGATGAAATCCAGATATCCTTCGCGGCAGGCATCGCCCGTTCTGACCGAGGAAGCCTCTTCATCGGTGAGCTCCGACGAGTAGAGATACATCTCCTCATCTTCGTATTCATCATTCTTAAAATTGATGATACCGTGAAACCTGTACGAGGAGAGATCAAGACCGGTCTCTTCAAGGACTTCTCTTTTAAGGCAGCTTCCGGCGGTTTCGTCCGCTTCGAATTTCCCGCCTACTCCGATCCATTTGCCCTCGTTGACATCATTTTCTTTTTTGTCCCGCCGCATAAGGAGTGTGCGGCCCTTGTTTTGCAGATAGCACAGTGTTGATCTGAACATATATCCTCCGATGTTGTTTGTCATTTGTCAGGTAATTCTACCATATCAGGCATGTTGATTTAAACGGCGGAAGTGACATACAGGTTTCCTAAGGGGTGGAATTATGGTAAAATCTATAGGTTATGTTGGAAAAGGCAAAGGACGATCTGAGCTGCAAAGAAATAAGGGCATTGATCCCCGATTATCTCTCGAAGAACCTTGCCCTGCATGATGCAAAGCTTTTTACGGGACATCTTAGAAAGTGCAGGGACTGCAGGGAAGAGCTGGAGATCAGCTACCTGCTGGATCAGGGATTAAAAAAGGTCGAGGACGGAGAGTCGGTGGATCTGCATGAGGATCTGAACGAAATGCTGGAAGAGACTGAGGATTCCATCCAAAGTCTTTCGCAGTTTGATACGGCTGTCCATCTTGTCGAATCAACGGCAGTCTTCGTCCTGATAGCCTGTGTGTTCATTCTCTGGATTTATTATACATCATGAAAGAAAAGATTCTTCTTATAGACGGACACAGCATGCTTAACAGAGGGTTTTACGGCCTTCCGCTGCTGACGAACAGTAAGGGGACGCATACCAATGCGATCCTGGGATTTCTGAATATAATGCTGAAGGTCATATCCGAGGAGCAACCGGAGTATATCACTGTGGCATTTGATGAGCATGCCCCGACCTTCAGACACGAGATGTACGAGGCCTATAAGGGAACGCGGCATGCCATGCCCGACGAGCTCAGAGAGCAGGTGCCTCTGATAAAAGAGGTCCTTAAGGCAATGGGCATAAGCATCATATCCAAGGCAGGGCTTGAGGCTGACGATATCATAGGAACGATAAGCAGGAGAGCGGTAAAGGACGGCAAGGAGGCGGTGATACTGTCGGGAGACAGGGATCTGCTGCAGCTTGTGACCGAGGATGATGTAAAGCTCAGACTGCCTCATACCTCTAAAGGCGTAACGACGGTCGATATTTTTTATGCCCCCGATGTCCTGGAAAAATACGGGGTCACTCCCGAAGGGATAATAGAACTCAAAGCGCTGATGGGGGATTCGTCGGATAATATCCCGGGGGTACCGAAGATCGGTGAAAAGACGGGAGTATCGCTGGTGCAGCAGTATGGCACCATAGAAAAGCTGAAGGAGCATGTCCCGGAGATAACAAAGAAGTCAATAAGGGAGACTCTGGAGCAGAATTTCGATATGGCGGTCCTGTCCAAGAAGCTTGCCACCATAAATGTCGATGCGGACATTGATTTTGCATGGGATGATGCCGCAATGGGCGGGCTTTTCAGTGAAGAGGCCTATGAGCTTTTCAAGGAGCTTGAGCTTAAAAGCCTGTACAGATATTTTGATGAAGGCATGATCCGGTCAGTATCGGAAGCATCCAGGCAGGAATTTACGGAAATGGCGGATGCGGGAGAGGCAGAGGAGCTTTTTGCCGGCCTTAAAAAGGCTGAAAAGGCCGGGATAGCCTTTGATAAAGAAGGGGTCTTTGTCATAATCTCAAAGGATAAGGCCTACCGGATACCTGTCGGGGGATTTATATCCCCTATGTACCTTAAAGCGCATCTTAACGATCTGTTTTTGAACGGAAAGGGAAAATACTATACGACCGATATCAAATCCCAGCTTACGGCATTTGAGGTCGGGTACAGTCCGGCTGTGAAGGATCTGCTCCTTATGGACTATCTGATCGATCCTTTAAGGGATGATTACGATGTCCCGGAGGAAACGGGGGATAAAGCCTGCAAGGCATACAGCTTCGGAGAGGAGAGATACGGGAAGCTTAAGGAGCTTGGGATGGACAGGCTTTTCGACGAGGTCGAGATGCCGCTCGCTTTTGTTCTCCATGATATGGAGAAGGAAGGCATAAGGGCTTCAAAGGAGGCGCTTCTTGACATATCTTCCGGACTTGATAAGGATATCCGGGCCCTGGAGAAGGAGATCTACGATGATGCCGGGGAGGAGTTTAATATAAACTCTCCGAAACAGCTTGGAGTCATCCTCTTTGAAAAGCTCGGTCTTCCCGGCGGAAGAAAAACCAAGAGCGGGTATTCCACCGCGGCAGACGTGCTTGAAAAGCTGGCGGAGGATCAGCAGATCGTAAGGAAGATACTGGAATACCGGAGCGTTTATAAACTGAAGAATACCTACACGGATTCGCTCGCGGATTACATAGACGGAACGGGAAGGATACACTCGACTTTCAATCAGACCGTTACCGCGACCGGTCGGCTTTCATCGGCCGATCCCAACCTTCAGAATATCCCGATCAGGACGGAGAGGGGCCGGGAGCTGAGAAAAGTTTTCATTCCCAGAGAGGGCTTCACCTTTACCGATGCGGATTATTCGCAGATAGAGCTCAGGATACTTGCCGCGATGTCGGGGGACGAGAAGCTGATAGAGGCTTTCCGCGAGGGGCAGGATATCCATGCGAGCACGGCATCGCATGTATTCCATGTCGATTATGATCAGGTCACTCCGCAGATGAGACGCAATGCGAAGGCCGTTAATTTCGGGATCGTATACGGGATAAGCTCCTTCGGACTGTCCGAGAACCTCTCGATATCCAGAAAAGAAGCGAAGGATTACATCGACAGATATTTTGAGACCTTCCCCGGGGTCAGGAGTTATCTTGACGGGCTCGTAAAGTCGGCAAAGGAGACCGGAGCGGCGGTCACTTATTTCGGGAGAAGGAGACCCATACCGGAATTAAAGGAATCAAATTTCATGAGGCGGCAGTTCGGAGAGCGGGTCGCAATGAACATGCCTGTACAGGGGACGGCTGCCGATATAATGAAGATAGCGATGGTCAGGGTGCATGACATGCTCCGGGAGAGAGGACTTGAATCGCGGCTCATCCTGCAGATACACGATGAGCTCCTGATAGAGACTGCCGGAGGAGAAGAAGACAAGGTGCGTGAGATACTGATGGAAGGCATGATGGGAGCAGCTGAGCTTGCGGTGCCGCTTGAAGTGGACGTAAACACCGGAAAGGATTTCTATGAGGCTCACTGATCATTTCAGAAATACAAGATGCATAGGGATCACCGGAGGGGTAGGATCGGGCAAGACCGCGGTCACCGGCTACTTAAAGGAAATGACGAGATGCAGGGCGTTTTATGCCGATACGGAGGCAAAGAAGCTGTATCTTCCCGGAAGTCCGGTATCAGACAGGCTTATAGGTATATTGGGTGAGGATCTGCTCGATGACAGGGGACAACTCAATACCGGAAAACTTGCATCCCGCATCTTTAAGGATAAGGAACTGCTTGAGCAGGTAAATTCGGTCATACATCCCGCGGTCAAGGAACTGATACTCGATGAGACCGCAAAGGAGAAAGCCTCCGGGAAAAGAGATTTCTTTTTTGTTGAAGCGGCACTGCTTGTAGAGGAAGGATATGAGGAGATCCTGGATGAGCTCTGGTATGTTTATTCCCCGGAGGATATCAGGAGAGACAGACTTAAAAGCACAAGGGGATACAGCGATGAGAAGATCGATGAGATCTTTGAAAGTCAGCTGTCCGATAAGGAGTACAGGGCGCATTGCCGCCGGGTGATAGATAACAGTGGGAGCGTGGAGGAGATGCACGCTTTTATTGATAATATGCTGAAGGACTATATCACGCTATGAAATATTTGATAATCGGTGCGGGACCTTCGGGTCTTTCTTTTGCAAACAGTC
>JAILQK010000064.1 GCA_024699045.1 Lachnospiraceae bacterium
GGTCTTCGGAAGATCCGGGAGGAAGGGGTCACCTTTGCTTCCCATATCGACGGTCATAAGATCTTCATGGGACCTGAGGAGAGCATGAGGATACAGTCCAACCTGGGCTCGACGATCGCCATGGCCTTCGATGAGTGTCCCGATGCCAGAGCCGACAGGAGATATGTGGAGGATTCTGTAAGCCGCACCGAAAGATGGCTCGTCAGGTGCAGGGATGAACTGGAGCGTCTGAACGGACTTCCCGATACGATCAACAGATCTCAGATGCTCTTTGGGATAAATCAGGGAGCGGTATTTGATGATATAAGGATCCGAAATGCCGGATTCATAAAAGATATGGACCTTGACGGATACGCGATAGGGGGGCTTGCGGTCGGAGAGACCCATGAGGAGATGTATCATATCCTTGATGTAACGGTGCCGCATCTGCCGCAGGACAAGCCGATCTATCTGATGGGAGTCGGGACTCCCTTAAACATCATAGAGGCCGTGTACCGCGGAGTTGATTTCTTTGATTGTGTCTATCCTTCGAGAAACGCCAGACACGGCCAGCTGTATACGCACGACGGCAAGCTCAACATCAAAAACGCAAAGTATGCGGAGGATATGCGGCCTATAGAAGAAGGCTGCGGCTGTCCGGCCTGCAGGAGATACAGCCGGGCTTATATCAGACACCTGATCAAAGCGGAAGAGATGCTTGGATTAAGGCTTTGTGTCCTGCATAATCTGTATTTTTATAATCATTTGATGCAGGAGATAAGAGATGCCATAGATGAGGACAGGTTTGAAAACTTCAGGCAGGAGTTTATCCGCAGATACGATAATTGTTGACAAGCCCCCGAAGTATCTTTATAATATGACACCGAGGCTAATAAAAACCATTGTTTTTGAAACCGATGACAGCCGTGTCAACTGTCGTCTTTCATATAGATGATCTGAAAGAACAAATAGAATCAGGAGAGAGAAATGGCAAATATCAAGTCAGCAAAAAAGAGGATAAAGACAAGCGAGAAGCGTACTTTAAGAAACAAATCCGTAAGGTCCGGAGTTAAGACCTCTATCAAGAAGGTATATTCCGCGATCGAAAGTGCCGATAAGAATGCGGCAGCCGAAGCGCTTAAATCTGCGATCGGAGCTCTTGAAAAAGCAGGTTCCAAGGGTGTTTATCACAAGGGTACCGTATCAAGGAAGGTTTCGCGTCTTACCAAAGCAGTCAATAAGATGTGATCTCATTGCAGCTTTACATTGATTTTCGTGCGGCCGATGCTTATACATCGGTCGTTTATTCTATTAAAAGACAAAACGATTATCTGCCCATCGCCGTCTTGTATCACGGAGAAAGCATGAGATGAACAGCAGTCAGGACCACATAAGAAATTTTTGCATAATAGCTCATATCGATCACGGCAAGTCCACGCTTGCGGACAGGATCCTGGAAAAAACAGGACTTCTTACCGAGCGGGAAATGCAGGATCAGGTCCTCGATAACATGGACCTTGAACGGGAAAGAGGCATAACGATCAAGTCCCAGGCAGTCCGTACCGTATATACCGCAAAGAACGGGGAAGAGTATATCTTTAATCTTATAGACACTCCGGGGCATGTCGACTTCAATTATGAGGTTTCAAGATCCCTGGCAGCCTGTGACGGCGCGGTCTTAGTTGTTGACTCCTCTCAGGGAGTCGAGGCTCAGACCCTTGCAAATGTGTATCTTGCGATGGATCACGACCTGGATGTCTTCCCGGTGCTGAACAAGATCGATCTTCCTTCTGCGGATCCCGAAAGAGTGGCGGAGGAGATCGAGGATGTCATCGGGATAGAAGCCATGGATGCTCCGAGGATATCCGCCAAAGCAGGGACGGGGATCGATGAAGTGCTCGAAAGCATAGTTTATAAGATCCCGTCTCCAAAGGGATCTCCCGATGAACCTCTGAAATGTCTTATCTTTGATTCTCTGTATGACTCATACAAAGGTGTGATCGTCTTTATAAGAGTATTCGACGGGACCGTAAAAGCCGGGGACCGCATAAAGTTCATGGCAAACGGCATGGAGGAGGAGATAATAGAAACCGGCTGTTTCGGAGCCGGAAGGTTTATCCCATGTGAGGAGCTCAGTGCCGGAGCGGTTGGATATATCACCGCTTCGATAAAGGATGTAAGGGAGGCCAGGGTCGGCGATACCGTAACGTCTGCTGGCAGGCCGTGTCTTGAAGCGCTTCCCGGATATAAAAAGGTCAACCCCATGGTGTATTGCGGAGTTTATCCTGCGGATACCAGGGATTATCCAAATCTCAGAGAAGCGCTGGAGAAGCTTCAGCTGAATGACGCCTCACTCACGTTCGAGCCTGAAACATCACTGGCTCTTGGATTCGGTTTCAGGTGCGGTTTCCTGGGACTTCTTCATTTAGACATAGTCGTGGAGAGGCTTGAGAGGGAATATGACCTTGACCTTGTGACTACCGCTCCGGGTGTCGTGTACCGGGTGTACAAGACCGACGGTACCATGATCGAGCTGACCAATCCTTCAAATCTCCCGGAGCCTTCCGAGATCGATTATATGGAGGAGCCTGTAGTTTCCGCAGAGATCATGGTCTCCTCGGAGTACCTCGGGGCTATCATCGGTCTGTGTCAGGAGCGCCGCGGGATCCAGACCGGAATGGAGTATCTTGAGGAAACGAGGGTCCTGCTGAAATACGATCTTCCTCTCAATGAGATAATCTATGATTTCTTCGATGCGCTGAAATCCAGATCCAGAGGCTATGCGAGTTTTGATTATGAGATGAAAGGATATGTAAGATCTGAGCTGGTAAAGCTTGATATCCTTATCAATAAAGAGTACGTCGATGCGCTTTCCTTCATTGTCTTCAAGGGATCGGCTTATGCAAGAGGCTCAAAGATGTGTGAAAAGCTTAAGGGCGAGATCCCGAGACATCTTTTTGAGATCCCGATACAGGCTGCGGTCGGAGGCAAGGTCATTGCAAGAGAGACCGTCAAGGCGGTAAGGAAGGATGTCCTCGCAAAATGCTACGGCGGTGATATCACCAGAAAGAAGAAGCTGCTCGAAAAGCAGAAAGAAGGTAAGAAACGCATGCGTCAGATAGGTTCCGTGGAGGTTCCCAAGGAAGCCTTCCTGTCGGTGCTTAAGCTTGATGAAGAATGACCCCGGTTATGGAACAGGCGAAAAAAGAAACTGAAAAGCCGAAAAAGAGCAATGACATATCCATCTATGTCCATATCCCTTTCTGTGTCCGGAAATGTCCTTATTGTGATTTCAATTCCGGTGTCCCCTCATCGGAGGATACATTCTTTTACTATACCGATGCCATATTAAAAGAGCTGGATCTTAATTCGGAACTTCTTGCCGGCAGGAAACTGGTCTCTGTATATATCGGAGGCGGTACTCCGAGCGTCATGCCTTCAATGTGCATGGGCAGGATCCTTGACCGCATTTCGGATATAATCCATGTTGATGATGATACCGAGATCACGATGGAGGTTAATCCCGGAACGGTCAATAAATATAAGATCAATGATTATGTGAAGATGGGGATCAACCGTATCAGCCTGGGTGGACAGTCGGCCGTGGACGAGGAGCTGAGAGCTCTCGGACGGATACATACGGCGAAGGATCTCAAGGAAGCTTTTGACATGTTCTACTGGGGAGGGATAGACAATATCAGTGTCGATATTATGACCTCTATCCCCTATCAGACACCTGACAGTCTTATCACCACACTGGATACGGTCACGGGACTTCATCCCAGGCATATCTCGGCATATTCTCTGATCATCGAGCAGGGCACGCCTTTTTACGATAAATACATGTACGGAAATCTTGCGCTTCCTTCCGAGGAGGATTCTTATTATCTTTATAAGCTTGCCCAGCAGTATCTGACCTCTAAAGACTATAAGCGCTATGAGATCTCCAACTATGCGATATATGACGGCAAAGGGGCTTCCTCCGGAAAAGACTTCAGATGTGTCCATAACCTAAGATACTGGTCCAGGGGCGATTATCTAGGAGTGGGACTGTCTGCGGCTTCGCTTATCGGAGATCACAGGTTTACCAATACCAATGAGCTTGAAAGCTATGTCTCGGCTCCCGGCAGATTCAGATCCGAGGACATGATCCTTCAGACTACGGATGCCATGGCAGAGTTCATGTTCCTTGGACTTCGAAAGACCGATGGGTTTATGATCTCTGATTTTGAGAGGGATTTCGGGATGCCGATCGATGAAGTTTACGGGGCAGTGATGCGCCGGCATATTGATGCGGGTGTCGCGGAGCGCGTCAAAGAAGAGGACGATGAACGATTCTATCTGACGGACACAGGCCTTGATGTTTCAAACCAGGTCATGTGTGAATATCTGTTTTAACCTTGACCCTTGTATAAGAAAATATTATATTATATAAATTGGGGGAACTGTATTTCATATAGTATTATCAGCTTTACTATACCCATTTTCGGAGGTGTTTTTATATGCGGGTAGGTTTTAAGTATTATCAGGATGAAGACAGGATGGTTTTTGATACAGCCATTACAAAGATTCTGCCCGGAAACAACATCATTTCACCCTTTGTAGGCAATATCGAGATGGGCGCAAAGGTACATACAGAGGACTGTCAGAGAGCAATAGCCTTTTTTACTTCGAACCTCGAGTTTTCTCATAAGAATTTCACATATTTAAGGATACTGGATAAGAACGGGGATTTCCCCTGGTTTCAGATAGGAGTGTATGAAGAAGTCGAAGACTCTTGTCTTATAGGATCGATAGAAAAGGTCGACCGGGAAAACGTCTCCGAGAGCAATTCGGAACGGATCGGATTCTTCTGCGATCTTATAGAATTTCTGAACGAAATTCCCATATACGATGTCCCAAACCTATTTATCATCAAGCTTACCGATTACAAAGCGCTTACCGATATGAAAGGGAGCGAATATGCCGACCGGGCTTTTGAAGAGGCTCTGGGGGTCGTAAGGGGTGTGCTCAGAGGCTCCGATGTGGTCGCATCCGCCGGAGACGGCATCATATTTGCTTACCTTCCGGGAGTGAAGGATGAGATGATCCTCTGTGACAGGGCAACATCGATCATATCCTCTCTGAGGATAAGCTGGGGCGCATACAGTGAGAATCTCAAGGAGGTCGTCTCGGTAGGCGTTTCAACAGTCAAGCATGACGGAAAGCTCAATATCGCCGAGCTTTATTCAAAAGCCATTATGGCGCTGGTGTCCGCAGAGGAAAAGCATAAGAATACATATTCCATGTATTCGGACAATATAAAAGGCGAAGAGCAGTTCGTAGGAAAGAATGTTTCGCTCCATGACATAGAGCTTGTCAAGAATATCCTGGATCCTATCAAAACCTGGGCTTATGCGGTGGATGAGCGACTTCATCTCATATACAAAAACGACGCCTTAAGCGAGCGGATCCCGGGAGAAAGCCTGGGTTACTGCTATAAGCTCATAAAGGGAGAAGGGAAGCAGTGCGAGGACTGTCCGCTGAAAAAATTCGAGAACGATCAGTCATCGGTAGATGCGGATGTTTATTCTCCGGGCTTAAGACGCGTGATCCATACGAGGACCACAAGGCTTCGCATGAGAAACAATATCAAGGTCTATATCATAGCCGATACCAAGGAGGATATCGGGGCCCAGCTTGAAGCGCTCAAGGAGAGCACGCAGAATTACAACAAGGCGATGCAGAAGATCCAGGATGTGATCTGGGAGATCGATCTTGATTCAATGTCATGTATCAGGATCAGGGAGGAAAATGTTCTCTCCATGGTCGAAAAGAGAGTAGATGATTACGAGAGCATCCGTGATTATTACATGAACCATGTGGTTTATCCTGATGATGTGGAAGATTTCATGTATGCATCAAGTCCGGCAAGACTCAGGGAGTCTTTGAGGATAGGCCGGGAGATGGTCGACAGCAAGGTCAGGCTTTTATATCAGGACGGAACTTATCACTGGTATTCGCTCAGCGCGATATTTGAGGAGAATAAAGTATTTCTCATCGCAAGGGATATAAACGACCTGTCGCATGATATAGTACAGGATTATGTGTCGAGCCGCCGTTTCCGTGAGATCAAAACGGATTCCCAGGCAAGGAGCGAGCTGGCAAAGAACTATGAAAGATCTGAGCATGTCAATGAGCTCACGGGCATCTATGTATTTGAGTATGACGCTTCGGAGAAGGATTACTATCTGAGCACTACCTTTGAAAACATGTTTGATGTAAGTGAAGAGATGCTTTCGGGAGAATGGTCTCTGCTCGAAGGGCTCAATCCGCATACCGATGACAGGGAAAAATATGAGAATTTCCTGCGCCGTGTCAGGGGAGGAAGCGATACCCACGAGATCACGATCAGACTGGTCAATAAATACAACGTCGCGCTCTGGTTCACCATCACGATACAGACCCTGCAGGGCATCGGAAATGCGCTTGCCCGTGTCACGGGGTGCATACAGGACGTCAATACGGAGATGGAGATAAAGCAGGAGCTTGAATTCCGGGCGGATTATGATTCTCTTACGGGTCTTTTCAACAGCGAAAGCTTTTACCGCAGTGTGGAAGAGCGTCTGCTCATGCGGCCCGACAGCAGGTTTGCTATCATATCGGTGGATATCGACCGTTTCCGCATCATCAATGACCGTTTCGGAGTGGAGACCGGAAACGCGTGCCTCAGGGAACTCGGACGTGTCATCCATGCTTCTCTTCCCTGGGACGGACTCGCCGCAAGATATCAGGCAGACATGTTCTCGATCCTCTATGAATATAAGGAAGAAAACGATCTCCTTGAATATATAGAAAAGCTCACGCTGTCTTTCCATGTGGATGAGGCAACGCGCTGCGGATCGACCTTAAGCTACGGTATATACAAGATCGATGAACG
>JAILQK010000182.1 GCA_024699045.1 Lachnospiraceae bacterium
TTTCCGTGAAACAGGCTGAAAGGCTGGAAGGAGAAGATAAATGGATAAAGCAGAAACGCGTGTCGCGGTGGTGGGGATCATCGTGGAAAACAGTGACAGTGTCGAGAAACTGAACGGCATACTGTCCGAACACAGGGATCACATCATCGGACGTATGGGGATCCCATACAGGGAAAAGAATATCAACTGTATCACGGTCGTGATAGATGCACCACAGGATGAAATAAATACTTTATGCGGGCAGATAGGAAAGCTGGACGGCGTATCATCTAAAGCTGCCTTCAGCAATGTCTGAGGAACCCCAAAAGCCCCTCGATACAGGAATGGCTCCGAATCCGGAAATGGCTCCGGATCCGCGGCTTGAGCGTCTGTACCGGGGTGAAAAGCTCCAACGTGAAGACTACCTTGAGCTTATCAGGAGCAGGGATGACCTGCGAAAGGAGGCTTCAATTCTTGCGTGCAGGGTACGGGATCGGATTTATGGCAGGCAGGTCTTTGTAAGGGGGCTTATCGAGTTTACCAATCACTGCAGAAATAATTGTCATTATTGCGGTATCAGGGCAGACAATAAAAAGCTCTCACGCTACAGACTGGCTCCTGCTGAGATAGAAGACTGTACCGACGCAGGTTATAAGCTTGGATTCCGCACGTTTGTGCTGCAGGGCGGCGAAGATCCGTACTATACGGATGAAGTGCTTTCGGGGATAGTGCGGGAGATCAAAAGGAGGCATCCGGACTGTGCGGTTACCCTTTCTGTCGGAGAGAGAAGCGTTGAAAGCTATCGTAAGCTGCGCGAGGCAGGGACAGACAGATATCTCCTGCGACACGAGACGGTCAATAAAAGGCATTATGAGAAGCTTCATCCAAAAGCCATGAGCTATGACAACAGGATGCGATGCCTTAAGGAGCTCAAAGAGCTGGGATATCAGGTCGGAGCAGGCTTTATGGTGGGTTCACCCGGGCAGACCGATGACGATCTGGCCGATGAACTTGTGTTCCTGGGTGAGCTCTCGCCGGAGATGGTAGGGATCGGCCCTTTTATTCCCCACAAAGATACGCCATACAGAGATGAGCCGGCAGGCAGCGCGGAATTGACATTATTCCTGCTCTCACTTATTAGACTCACGCTGCCAACGGCGCTGATTCCGGCAACAACGGCGCTTGGTACCATAGATCCCCTGGGACGGGAAAAGGGTATCGAAGCAGGCGCAAATGTACTCATGCCGAATCTTTCACCGGCCGAGGTCAGAGGAAAGTATATGCTATATGATAATAAGATCTGCACCGGTGATGAGGCGGCACAGGCCATATCGAGACTTAAGGAGAGGGTTAGAAAGACCGGCTGTGAGATAGTGGAGAGCCGGGGAGATCATAAAGACTGGGGAGAATAAAGATAGGCTTTGTGACGCGGAGAAACAGTTGTGAGACACCAGAGATCCGAGGAAATCATAAAGACCGGATAATAAAGACCGGATAATAAAAGACCGGTGAACATCCCGGATATATCTTATAAAAACGTAACCTGAGGAGGAATAGACAGTGAAATATGATGTGAGATCCATGAAAGCGGAGGAATTCATAAATGATGAGGAGATCCGCGAAACGGTGAAATACGCCGAAGATCACAAAGATGATACGGAGTTGATCGATTCCATACTGGAAAAGGCAAAAGAGAGAAAAGGCCTGTCGCATCGCGAGGCAAGCGTGCTTCTGGCATGCACTGACAAGGATAAGGCAGATGAGATATATGATCTTGCCGAGCAGATAAAGAAGGATTTCTACGGGAACCGGATAGTGCTTTTTGCGCCGCTTTATCTGTCAAACTATTGCGTGAACGGATGTCTTTATTGTCCATATCATTTGAAGAATAAGCACATTGTCAGGAAAAAGCTCACTCAGGAGGAGGTGGCAAAGGAGGTCATAGCGCTCCAGGATATGGGACATAAGAGACTTGCCATAGAATCAGGGGAGGATCCGGTAAACAACCCCATCGAATATATCCTTGATTGCATAAATACAATTTATTCCATAAAACACAAGAACGGGGCGATCCGCAGGGTAAATGTGAACATTGCCGCGACAACGGTTGAGAATTACCGGAAGCTTCATGATGCGGGAATAGGGACCTATATTCTATTCCAGGAGACATACAATAAAAAGAATTATGAGATACTTCATCCGACAGGCCCTAAGCATGATTATGACTATCATACGGAAGCCATGGACCGCGCTATGGAAGGCGGAATAGATGACGTAGGGGTCGGAGTGCTTTTCGGACTCGATAACTACGCCTATGAGTTTGCCGGACTGCTGATGCATGCCGAGCATCTGGAAGCTGTTCACGGTGTGGGACCGCATACCATCAGTGTGCCCAGAGTGAAGCATGCGGATGACATCGATCCTTCAAAGTTTGACAATTCCCTGAGTGATGATATGTTCTGCAAGATCGCAGCCTGCATAAGGATCGCGGTCCCGTATACCGGAATGATCATATCTACCAGGGAGACGGCGGCGGTCAGGGAAAAGATCATACGCCTCGGGGTGAGTCAGATCAGCGGCGCATCCAGAACATCAGTAGGTGGATATACCGAGGCTGAGCGTCCGCATGATACCGAGCAGTTTGATGTCTCCGATGACCGTACTCTCGATGAAGTGGTGAACTGGCTTATGACCGCAGGATATATTCCGTCGTTTTGCACAGCCTGCTACAGGGAGGGCCGGACGGGAGACAGGTTCATGTCGTTATGCAAGTCAGGCCAGATACAGAACTGCTGTCATCCGAATGCGCTCATGACATTAAAGGAGTTTTTGACTGATTATGCTTCCGAGGGTACGAAGCGTCTCGGCGATGAGGTGATAGAGCGGGAGATCCATAATATACCGAAGGAGTCGGTACAGCAGATCGTCCGCGAGCGGTTGGTGAAGATCGTAAACGGAGAGAGGGATTTCAGGTTCTGATATGGAAGAAAGAAGCACATTAAATGATACTCCGACTTCGGAACGGGTACATATAGGTTTTTTCGGACTTCGTAATGCGGGAAAGAGCAGTCTGGTTAATCGTATCACCGGTCAGGACATGTCTCTTGTCAGCGATATAAAGGGGACAACCACCGACCCTGTGAAAAAAGGAATGGAACTCCTGCCGCTTGGTCCGGTGACCATAATCGATACTCCGGGATACGATGATGAGGGGGAGCTTGGAGGACTACGGGTCAAGAGGACCGGAGAAGTCCTGAAAACCTGCGATATCGCTGTAGTCGTGACTGAGAACCAGGATCCCTCACCCGTAGAGAAAGAGCTTTTAGGGCTGATAAGACAAAGAAATATCCCCTGCTTCATAGCCGTGAATAAGTCCGATAAGCGTGCATACCCGGATGTAGCGGCGGATGAGAGCAAGTCGGATGATACTGATGCCGGAGATGCCGGAACCGCCAAAGCCGCCGGAAGTTTTGAGCCAGTCGGAGCTACTTGTGCCGGCGCTGTCTGGGATGATGCGGCGACGGTCTTTGTCAGCGCCCTGACCGGAGAGGGGGTGCATGAGCTTAAGGAGAAACTTGCCAATGCCTTAAAGGGTCAGGGAAAACAGGTAAGGCTTGTAGCGGATCTTATCAGTCCGAAGGATATCGTGGTGCTTGTCATACCAATAGATACATCTGCTCCCAAGGGCAGACTGATACTGCCGCAGCAGCTTGCGATAAGAGATATCCTTGATGCCGGTGCCGTTTCCGTTATCAGCGGAGTCGAAGACCTCGGAGACACGTTATCGGCCCTGAAGGAGGATCCGGCGCTTGTCATTACCGATTCACAGGCCTTCGGGAAGGTTATGAAGATCGTTAAGGCCGATATCCCCCTCACATCTTTTTCGATACTTATGGCGAGATACAAGGGATTTTTGGATGAAGCGCTGAAGGGGGTAAGGGCCATAGACAGCCTGCCGGAGGGAGCGAGGATCCTGATAAGCGAAGGGTGTACTCATCACAGGCAGTGCGGGGACATCGGTACGGTGAAGATCCCGGACCTGCTTAAAAAGCATACCGGCAGACAGTTTGACCTGTCATTTAGTTCAGGGCACGGTTTTCCTGAGGATCTTTCCGGGTATGATCTTGTCATTCATTGCGGGGGCTGCATGCTGAACGATAATGAGATGCAGAACAGAATGAATACCGCCGTGAGACAGGGGGTGCCTTTTACCAATTACGGGATGGTCATAGCCCATATGAACGGTATACTTGAGAGAAGTACAGCCCCTGTGATCTGAAAAGCTTATATACTTACGCATTTTTTTATTATTTATTATTCCATTTTCCAAAAACAGTGCTATTATTACTTTACCGGTCTTAAAAAGTTCCATAGACTGTAAAACTGTATAGGAGAAAAAGGTCAATGAAGTATGCGGAAAGGTCATTGGTATTTACCAATGATAAATGTGTTGGTTGCAATAAATGCATCAGCGCCTGCAGCTGTATGGGTGCCTGTGTTGCAACCGAGCCTGATGAAAACGGGGAGACCCGTATTGAGGTTGACGGAAGCAAATGTATCGCCTGTGGGGCCTGCTTTGACGCCTGTGAGCATCATGCAAGGGAATTTCGTGATGACACTGAAGAGTTTTTCGAGGCTTTGAAAAAAGGCGAAAAGATCTCAATTCTTATTGCCCCCGCTTTTCTGGCGGATTATCCCACTGAGTACGGCCGTGTCCTCGGCGGACTCAAAAAACTCGGAGTGAACCGTATCATAAGTGTTTCATTCGGTGCGGATATCACCACATGGGGCTATATCAAGTATATCCAGACGCATGATTTTCTAGGAGGCATCTCGCAGCCTTGCCCGGCTGTGGTGGGCTATATAGAAAGATATCTGCCGGAGCTCCTTCCCAAGCTTTTTCCGGTGCAGAGTCCAATGATGTGCGCGGCGATCTATGCGAAGAAGGAACTGAAGATCACTGATAAGCTTGCTTTCATCTCTCCCTGCATTGCAAAAAAGATGGAGATCGATGACCCGAATAATCACGGATATGTGAGCTATAACGTGACCTTTGATCATCTGATGAAGTATGTGAGAGAGCATAAAGTATACGGTGATCCCGTAAACGATGAGATCGAGTACGGACTTGGATCCATATATCCCATGCCCGGGGGCCTGAAGGAAAACGTTTACTGGCTTCTCGGAAATGAGGTCTTCATCCGTCAGATAGAGGGCGAGAAGAGGATGTATCATTACCTTCAGCATAATGCTGACAGGATAAAGGGCGGTAAGACACCTTTCCTCTTTGTGGATGCACTAAATTGCGAGAACGGCTGTATCTGCGGTACCGGTACCGATCCCGAGGTCACCGGAAATGACGATCCGCTCTATCATATCCATGATATTCAGGAGAGCGTGAAGAAGAATACCAAAAAGAGCGCATGGTCAAGGCCTCTTTCTCCCCAAAAGAGACTGGCGGCTTTGAACAAGCAGTTTGAAAATCTTGATCTGAACGATTATCTAAGGAAATATACCGATCGTTCAAAGGAGTGTGCACATCGTATACCTACAGAGGCAGAGCTCAACAGAGTATACGAGGAAATGAACAAGAAGACTCCGGAGTCAAGGAAGATCAATTGCTCATGCTGTGGATATGAGACCTGCCATGATATGGCGGTTGCGATATATAATGGCTTTAATTACAAGACTAACTGTGTTCACTATCTCAAGGATCTTGTGGAATATGAGAAGATCGAAGCGCAGGAGATGGTTGAAAAAGAGAGACAGCTTATCGAAGGTCAGAAGAATGAGATCTTAAGAACTATCGATGATATCAATGAGCACTTTACGACTCTCACCGAGTCAATAGACGGTATGGCTCAGGGCAACAGCGGAAATGCTGAGGAGAGCTCGGCTATATCCCATGATATGGTCGATGTCACAAACTTCTGTAATAACCTGAATGACTCCATAAACAGGATATCCGAATATCTGAACGAGTTGAGGAGTAATAACGACAGGGTTGTCGATATAGCGGATCAGACAAACCTGCTGGCACTGAACGCTTCCATAGAGGCAGCAAGGGCTGGTGAAGCGGGCCGTGGATTTGCGGTAGTCGCAGGAGAGATCAATTCACTGGCGGCAGATTCAAAGGATACCGCCCAACACAGCGGTGAGGCCAACAGGAGCATCCAGGAAGCTGTCAGCGGTATAGTTTCGGAGACGAGCAATCTGCTTGAGATCATAGAGAATGTGAACTCGCGTATCCAGAATCTGGCGGCTTCGACCGAGGAGATAGCGGCTTCAACGGATGTGGTTTCAACTACCGTCGATCAGGTGAGGGACGAACTGCAAAGGCTTGCATCACACAATGACGGAATATGACAGATCCTTTAGCGCATAGGATCCCGCGTGCAGGAATCATTGCCATTTTTGCATCTCTATCGTATAAATAACATAGGAGAAGATCATACTATCAATTATTTTGATCCGGGAGGCAGATATGTTTGGTGATAATAAGAAGAATAAGAAAGTTGAGAATCCGGAAAGGGCTGAAAATAAGTTAGCCGGCTCCGCCAGGATGTTGTCGGACGATGATCTGGAGCAGGTCAGCGGTGGTGTAAAGATCGGTTTTTACGACGATGATGAGTTCAGAAAAGAAAAAACAACGATGGATTATATTAAAGGCCTATAATATAATACAGGCATCAGTTTGACCAAACATAAGGGCTGCGTCGGAATATTCGATATTCCGGCAGCAGCCTTTTTGTGATAAATAAGACAGGATAGGCGGGAAGACGTACAAAATGATAATAACGGCAGTAGCGGTAGGAACCAGGGGAGATGTGAATCCGCTGGCGGATCTGGGAGAAGAATTAACGGAAAGAGGACATGAATTTCGTGTCCTTACACATGAAGCATTCCGACCTTTGATAGAACAGAAGGGCTTAAGATATCTGAAATTTGATACGGATGCGGACCATGTGATGCAGTACCTGGTTGCGGAGTATAAGACAGGTATGGATTTTGTGAGGGGGATCTTTAAGCTGAAGAAGGAAAATCCCGGTTTTATGACCCAGACTCTGGAGGCGATCAATGGCTCTGATCTTGTCATTTACGGCACTTGCAGTGCTTTTGCCTATCATGCGGCGGAATTACTTGGGATACCCTGCGCAAGGGTATTTTTTTCTCCCATGGATGCCACAAGACTGTATTCACTGTATTCTGATGGGTATGACTCTGAAAAGGTGTTGAAAAGCTATCGGGGATTACCGGAAGGATTAAACTTTATCACGATGCTTGCGCTGAATCGCTGGAGAAAAAAGAACGGGCTTCCCGGATGGAGGCTGAACAGTACATATACGGAGCTTATGGGCCGCAAGGTGCTTACTTTTTATCCTACAAGCCGGGTTATGATGGAGCCTGATCCCATGTGGCATGATCACATACATGTCACCGGGTACTGGTATCATCCTGCTGAGGCAGAGTCAGACTACAGCCCTCCGGAAGAGCTTAAAGCTTTTTTGTCTTCAGGTGAACCGGACATCTTTGTCGCATTTGGAAAGGCAGAATCCGAAGAACTTGCCAGACTGCAGACGATCGTCCTGCAGGCTGTAAGAGAAAGCGGACTGCGGGCAGTGATACAGGCAGATCAGATCCCGGAGACCGACAGAAAAAACACAGACCAGCTGTACTTTACAGGTCCTGTTCCTTATTCCTATATTTTTGGTAAGGTACGTGCCGTGGTGCACCACGGAGGCAACACCACCAATGGATTGGGGCTTAGGGCCGGTCGTCCCACACTCGTGATAGGTCTTGCGCTGGATCAGATCTTCTATGGGAGAAGAGACCATCATATCGGAGCGGGACCTGAGCCTGTTTCCATCAGAAAGGGATTGTGTACTGTAGAAGAGATAAAATCAGCGCTCAGTGATCTTGTCAGTGGAAAATATGACCGTGGCGCAGAGGAAGCAGCCGGGATCATCAACAGTGAAGACGGGGTAAAAGAAGCTGCGGACGCGATTGAATCCTATATTATGAAATAAAAACGAGATAAAAACATGTTTTTCTGTTATTATTTTATCGTACCCGTAAAGACTTATGAGTCTCTGCGCGTGTATCTGATCTTTCGCGCAGGAAGGGCAGATTTTAATTGTTTAGGACTCTGAACGGGGGATAGTTTATTAACACGGGGTTTCTGAGGTATTGAATGTCAGGCGTAATGCATGATCCGGGGGTTCTGAGGTATCGAATGTCAGGCGTAATGCATGATCCGATGTTCGGAATGGAGAAACAAAAATGAAACAGATGCAGTTTATTATCAATGATGAAGCTTCTTTTAATGAGGAGCTGCGGAAGATCAGGCAATGGAGTGACAGTAATCTCTACACCAGGCTTTTGTTTCACATTTACACCGAACAGAGTGACCGGAAGGTCATAGAACATGTATGCAACCAGATACAAAAGGTCATTCCCGATGCGCTCTATGTGGGATGCTCCGCGTACGGCAGTATTTATTACGGAGATTTTTCGAAGGCTTCCATAGTGATAAGCTGCACATTATTTGAATATGCGACTACCCGGATGGATATACTGCAATATAAGCTGAATCCTGAAAACATCGATGAGGTGGCAAAGGCATTGGTGAGGGAGGTGGACAGCAGGGAATGGGTCAAGGGGATAGAGCTCCTTGTCACCATCCGCGGAATGTCGATGACGGCACTGTGTGACGGATTATCAGATATCAGGGAGGGTGTTGAGATCTTTGGCGGCGGAGCGCTGGGCGATGATATCAATACCGATGATACATGTGTCTTTTCCAGTACGGGAGGATATTCCGAGCATGGCATAGTTTTTCTTCTTCTCGGGGGTGAGGATCTGCATATGGATGTTTCATTCATTACCGGATGGAAACCGCTGGGTTCATATCTCAACGTAACCTCAGCGGAAGGCTCTATCCTTAAGGAGCTTAACAATAAGCCTGCATATGAGACTTATTATAAATACCTGCATATCGAGAATAATGAAGACTTCTTCCTGAATACCCTGGAATTCCCGTTTTTCTATCATTATCACGGGATCGATATCATGCGCGCGCCGGTGACAAGCAATCCTGACGGTTCACTTGTCATGACCTCCGATATGGAATCGGGGGTTAAGGCAAGGATCGCTTACGGAGATCCCTGGACTATCCTTGATGCTACCCAGGATAAGGCTGCCGGACTGCTGCCGTTTGCTCCCGAATGCATTCTTATTTTCTCCTGCGCCGGAAGACGTACTTTTTGGGGAGATAACGAAGCAGGCAAGGAGACGCTTGCCTACCAGCAGATCGCACCGACCTCGGGATTCTATACTTCCGGGGAGTTTCTGAGGACAGGTCATAATCTCAACCAGCATAACGTGACTCAGGTCATTGCGGCATTGCGTGAGGGGATACCGAAGCCTAAGGATAATAAGACCATCGGTAAGCCGCACAAGGGCTTCAGGGGCAGAGTATCGATAATAAACCGTATGGCCACTTTCATCAAAGCGACGACCGAGGAGCTGGAAGAGCTGAATCAGCAGCTTAGTGATATGGCCAGAACAGATGCGCTCACGGGCCTGTTTAACCGGGGAGAGATCCAAAGACGCATAATCGAGGAGCTATCGGAAGAGAACGGGCAGGATGTCTATATCATCATGCTTGATCTTGATCATTTCAAGAGAGTAAATGACAGATACGGTCATGGCGAAGGAGACAGAGTTTTGGTCGGTAGTGCCTCAGTCCTTAATCCCCAAGCGGGTATCCTTGGAGAAGGGGCAGCGGCAGGCAGATGGGGAGGCGAGGAATTCATGGTGATGATCCATGCAAAAGACAGGAGTGAAGCTATGGATGTCGCCGAAAAGATAAGGGAGAGTATCGCCGCCCGGAGATTTGAGCTTGCGGGAAGTGTGACCGCAAGCCTGGGAGTTACCGGGGTAGAGCCGGGAGAAAACGCGGATACTGCGTTCATAAGAGTTGATAAAGCTCTGTACGAGGCAAAGGAAGGCGGCAGGAACCGCGTAGTATACGGGGAGAACTGAACAGAATTATCGTCATTTGCTGTAGAGCTCTTTTGCGTTCTTTATGAACAGATATTCCCTGGATGACCGATCCTTGAGAACGGACGACTTACTGTAGATCCCAAAAGGTGCATTCGGGGATTCGGCCCATTTGAAGACTATAAGCTCCGGATGCTTCATGATCTCGTGTTCCGGAAGATAGGCATAGCCAAATCCGGCCAGAAGAAGGCCGTAGGCTTCGTTGGCGTTTGAACAGATCGCATTATCCATATCATCATTCACCGGTACGATCTGACGTCCTCTGGAAAAGAAATTACCGAGAAGATAGGGCGGAATTGATATCAGGAGCGATCAGCGGCATGCAGGAGCGATCAGCGGTATAGCGGTTTTCCGGAATTGTATTATTATACAAAGGTGATAAAATTAGAATCATACTGAGACAGTTTTTTATTCGATGTTATTTAAACAGTAATGGCGATGAAACTGTCTTTTTATTATTATCTGTCACATAAGGAGGGCATATGTTAGTTACTTTGAAAGAAGTTCTAAAGATCGCGGAAGAGAAGAAAATAGCGGTGGGAGCTTTTAACACCCCGGGACTTGAGGCGCTGCGGGGGATCCTGGAGTCGGCGGAGGAACTGGAACTCCCGGTCATCATACAGTTTGCGCAATGTCATGAACCCTGGATCCCGCTTTCAATGATCGGTCCCATAATGGTACAGGCAGCGAAGGAGGCGAAGGTTCCGGTATGCGTTCATCTTGATCACGGCGAAACGCTTGAATATCTTCAACAGGCTCTGGATATAGGATTTACCGGCATCATGTATGACGGCTCGGTACTTTCTTATGATGAAAATACAAAAAACACTAAACTTGCGGTCAAAATGGCTGAAGATAAGGGCGCTTCCGTTGAGGCAGAGCTTGGGTCCATGGGCCGGCGCGAGTCCGGGGCAGGAGATGATACAGGCGAGGACGATGAGACCAAGATCTATACGGATCCGGATAAGGCTGCAGAATTTGTGAGCGAAACCGGGATCGATGCACTTGCCTGTTCTTTTGGGACGACACATGGGATCTATCTAAAGAAACCAAGGCTTGATCTGGATGTGGTGAGGAAGGTAAGGGAAAAAACGGATGGTATCCCGGTCGTGATGCATGGCGGTTCGGGGGTTTCGGCAGAGGATTTTCAAAGGTCGATCGAGGCCGGCGTCAGAAAGATCAATTATTTTACCTATATGGATAAGGCCGGCGGGACAGCTGCCGCAGAGCATATACACTCACTAAATAAAGATGAACCGATCTTTTTCTCAAGCATCAGCATTGCGGTACGTGAGGCGATGAAGGACAATGTAAAGTCTGCAATGAAGACCTTTGCAAATATCAAAGACTGAAAAAACCGCGGGTAGATACAGGAGGAGCTTACATGAAGATCGCAGGTCTTGATATCGGTACTACAGGCTGTAAACTGACGGTGTTTGATGAAAAGGGAAGGGAGCTGGGAAGGGCTTACCGTGAATATCCCGTAAAAAGGAATGTCGGAGGTCATGAGATAGACAGTACGGCGCTGCTTGAAAGCGTATACGCGGTCATCCGCGAAATTGCGGGAGAACACAGCGATATCGCCGGCATAGGAATTACAAGCTTCGGGGAGACTTTTGTCATGACAGACGAGGAAGGAAAGCCCCTTGCGCCGGCCATGCTTTATACGGATCCCAGGGGAGCCGGGGAATGCGCAGAGCTTAAGGAAATGCTTGGGGAAAAGCATATCGCAGAGATCACCGGGGTGACCCCGCATGAGATGTACGGACTGCCGAAGATTATCTGGCAAAAAAGGAATAATCCGGAGATCTATTCCAG
>JAILQK010000030.1 GCA_024699045.1 Lachnospiraceae bacterium
ATCTGAGGCGTGACAGATCTTGTATTTGCAATCTCCAAAGTCAGCTCTTCGATCTCTTCATCCTTCAAATGCTTGAAGATCTTGGCTGACTTTTCGGGCCCTAATGCTATGAGCAGTATTGCTGCTTTTTGTACTCCTGTAAGTCCACTGTCAGCGGGCGCTGCCGGTGCTGGCACTTATCTTACCCCCAGTCTTCGGTTAGCCAGTTGCGCAAAAGGTTCGCAACCGCGTCCGGATTATCATCCACAAATTTCTCTATGAGTATCCTTGTCTCGCTCTTGGTCTCGGAATCGATCTCCTCAAGCTCGGTGCTTTCCTGCGTGCTCTGCAGCAGATTATCAAGTGAAAGCTCCTCGGTTTCCTCTTCCTCGGCCTTCTTATCCGCCCGCATGGAGCGTATCACGACAAATGCCAGCAGTCCGAGGATCAGTATGATGAGTACTATGATAAAGATATTGGTCGGGGATACAAGCCCGCCCTCTGCCGGAACAAATACCGGCTCATCATAGGCGACGATCTGGATGTTTTCCAGCGGGATACCAGTGGCTGCCGCCACAACATTATATACATCCTCGTCGACTTCGGTCTTGGTCCTTTCGGAATTCGCGATCCGGAACTCATCAAAGGTCGTGCCGTCCAGGGCACCCGATGCTGCCATATCCTCTTCATTATACACCACATAGTGGATCGCTGTAATCCCTATTGAAGAAGTCGTATAATTTATGGCCCCGCCGGCCTTTTCGGTATCCGTGATCTTTTCGTTAGGCAGATAGCTCCGGCTTGTCTCATCGGTCTGCGAGGATGAATGAGCCGCATCCTGGTATTCGTAGGTGATCTCGGCATTTGTATCGGTGCCGGGGATATCCCCGTTGGTATTCTCGGTGGTCTGGGAATAAGTATCCTCCTGCGAGAGCACGCCCTGATCCTGTCCGTCGGCAGGGGTATAGGTATGCTCGGTTGATTTGATTATGTCCCAGTTAAGATCGAGATTCGGAACGACCTGAACATTGTCATATATCTTTGCCCCTACAAGGGCATCATTGATCTCGTTTCTGACTATATTGTCATACTGAGTCTTATAAGACAGTCTGCTAGATGCGCTTCCGGTAATGGAATTCTCATCCTGACCGGAGTAAAGCATGTTTCCGGTCGTGTCCATGATGACCACGTTGGCAGTGGTATCGTTTCCCAGCTCGGTCGCCACGAAGCGGGCGATGTCGGCTGCCTGCTCCTGAGTCATGTCCTCGGGATTCTCAAGCTCGAGCATGACCGAAGCATAACTCTCCTTCTCTTTTGAAAGAAGAGTACCGTCATTTTCGGGAACATTGATGTTGACTATGGCCCGCTTGACATTATCCATATTGCCGAGTGCGGACTGGAACTTGGCCTCCATGAACTCCTGATACTTCTTTGTCTTGTCGGACTCCGTAGTCGAGAACCCGCCGTCAAACACGTTTTCTATCGAATATTCCGCGGCAGGATAATTATTGGCGCCGAGAAGTATCACCGCATTGGTATAATCCTCTTCAAGGACCGATATAGTAAGTCCGTCCTGACTCGTCTGGTTTTCAATACCTTCTTCATCAAGAACTGCTACGACTTCACTGGTCTCTTTTGTCGTATCACTCACATAGAGTGTCTTGTAATGCGGCTGGGTAAGGATCGCAACGGCCACAGCGATCAGGACCAGAACTCCGGCTATAGCCGAAATGATCAGCGTCTTCTGCTTCGCCGTGAATTTATTCCACCAATCAAGAAATCTTTGCAGTAATGCTCTTAATCTCTCCTGAATATTTCCCATGATCCAACCCTTTCCGAATACCCCACAGACAACACGATAAAAAATACGTTCAGATCTGCATCTGCATTATCTCTTTGTATGACTCGAGAAACCTGTCCCTCAAAGCGACAGTGTACTGCAATGCTGTCTGAGCCTTTGACTGGGCGACCGCAAGATCATGCGTGTTATCGGTAAGTCCGAGTGCCCATTTGATCTCCTCTTCCTCTTCCTGCTGCAGGTACGTATTGGTCTCGTTCACCTGCTTGATCGCCGAATCAAGGAAGGTTCCGAAACTTTCATCCTCCGGAAACTTGACCGTGGAGGATCTTACGGCCGCGCCTTCGACAGCCGGGGAAGAAAGATTGAAAAAAGAACTGATAGTCGATACATCCATAAGCTTACCTCATCATGAACCCTGACCAACGTTAAGCCCGTTGAGCGCCATCTGTTTGGTGGCGGTAAAGGCCGTTGAATTAGCTTCGTATGCCCTGCTGGCATCTATCATATTTGTCATCTCCGTCACGATATTGACATTCGGATAAGTCACATATCCATTCTCATCCGCATCCGGGTGCGACGGATCATATACCATGTTCATCTCGGTCACATTATCGGTGTATAACCCCCCGACCTTGACTCCGTTGCCGACGAACCTGTTGTATTTGCTCTGTGTATTGAGAAGGACCGAGTTAAAGGATGCTACCGGATTGGATCGCTCCTGAAAAGTGACGACCTTCCTTTTGTAAGGGGTTCCGTCTTTGGTCCTTGTGGTATTGGCATTGGCCACGTTCTCGGCGATCACGTCCATCCTGTATCTTTCGGCCGTGAGACCCGAGGAATTAATACTGAAACTGTCAAATACTCCCATATCAGCGCTCCTTTCCGACCGTCATCACTTAAGGACCGATCTCAGATGATTGAATTCCGATGTAAGGGACTGGGTGAGACCCTGATACATCAGCTGGTTCTGCGCCATGTATACGTTTTCGGTATCCACATCGACATTGTTGCCGTCAAGCCTGTATGAAAAAGCGTCATTATCGGTATAAACGACCCCTCTCAGCTTACTCGTGTTCAAAGAGGCCACTTTCTGATCGAGCGTCTCAAACTTTGAATTCTTGAGTGCCTGCTGGAGATTTGCCGAAAAAGATACATCCTGTCTCTTATAATGAGGCGTATCGATATTCGCTATATTGTTTGCAATGGTCTTGTTTCTGAGAGATGATGCATCTGCAGCCTTCGAGATGACATCGATGTAATCATATACTCCGGAATTGATCATAAACTCCCTCCCTTAATAAGCACACCTTAACATTATAATATCCAAACCGAAAATGTCAACATATTGGAGCAACACATTTTGAAAGGCACAATATCTTGTATTGCCGGTGCGTTTTCAAAATCATACCGCAGCCTTGTATAAAATGTATCTGTATACAACAAAAGGATCTATGTCGCCATAAATCCTTTTACTCATCCGTCCAAATTCCTTTTTGGAGCTTTATACGGTCATGTTCTCTATCCTGTCATAGATCTCGGGATTAAGTACCTCTACATGAGTCCCCTTGACTCCTCCCGAGCGTATGTTCAGTATCCCGGCGCTCTCAAGCTTCTTGAGAGCATTTACGATCACGGATCTGGTGATCCCGGTCTCTTTTGATATCTTCGATGCAACTATCAGGTCGGTTCCGTACAGTCTTTCAAAAACATAAACCAAAGCCTGTCTTTCGGTCATCGAAAGCGCGGACAGCGCATCATCTATATCAGATCTCAGTCTCTCCTCGGAGGCCTCCTCCTCACCAAGCGACCTCTTAAGCTCAAGACTTATCACCGTGGAAGCATATTCACACAGGATGATATCGTCTACCGAAAAATTCCGGTTCCTTCTGAAAAAAAGGAGCGTTCCGGTCCTTTGTCTTCCAGTCTCCACCGGCGCTATCAGGATCTCGGTCTCCATGACTCCGGTATCATCGATCCCAAGGGTGTCAAGCCTTACATTCTCCCTTGTGGAAAGAACCCTGAGAAGTCTGTCATTGACGCTTTCATCAATAAATGCGCCCTTCCCGGCCGAGAACATCCCGGGATATATCGCATGATCATCTTTTCCGAGGATCTTGCCTTTCACACTGAGCAGACAAACCGAGGAATGAACTATACTCCCCATAAGTCTGCAGATATCGTCGAAGGATATCTTGCTCTCCTCGCTATCGTGCAACAGGGCTCTGATCCTGCGCGTTCTGTCCAACAGTTCTATACTGCTCATATTATCTTCTCAAGATTGTATTAATTTTAGCACAATTTAAAAACAAAAGCAAGGATATTGTATTTATTTCCGTACAATATTTTTGCATTCATCATTGGTACAGACAAGATTATGTCCTTTTTCTACCATCATACCGCCGCATTTCGGGCATTTCTCCGCTGAAGGCCTGGACCAGCTCATGAAATCACACTCAGGGAATCCGAGGCATCCATAATATCTCCGGCCCTTCTTTGACATCCTCATAACGATATCCTTGCCGCACTTCGGACAGGAGACTCCGATGCTTTCATAATAAGGCTTTGTATTGCGGCAGTCGGGGAACCCGGGACAGGCTAGAAACTTACCGTGGGGCCCGTATTTGATGACCATATGTCTGCCGCATTCCTCACAGACCACATCGGTCTCTTCGTCGGCGATATTGACCTTCTCTATCTCTTTTTCGGCTTTTTCAACCGCTTCGTGAAGATCAGGATAGAAATTCTCTATCACGGTCTTCCACTTCACATTTCCGGCCTCAACTCCGTCGAGCAGAGACTCCAGATTGGCAGTAAACTTGTCATCGACTATCGCCGGGAAAGCTTCCTTCATTATCTTATTTACGGCATTACCCATCTCGGTGACGAAGATATTACGGCCTTCCTTGGTGATATACCTTCGGCTGATGAGTGTCGTGATCGTGGGAGCATAGGTTGAAGGTCTTCCGATACCGAGCTCTTCAAGGGTACGTACCAGGGTTGCCTCGGTAAAATGTGAAGGCGGCTGGGTAAAATGCTGTTTGGGATCTATCCCGGTCGGCTTAAGAACGCTCTTTTCCGAAAGTGATGAAGAGATCACATTCTTGTCATCCTTATCATCGTCCGCATCATTATAAACGCTTAAGAATCCCTGAAAACGGATCTTTGAGGCGCTTGCCGTAAATACATATCTGTCGGAAGCGGATATCCGGACATTTTCTGTATCATATACGGCGCTCGACATCTGCGAAGCCACGAATCTTTTCCAGATAAGCTGATATAAACGCAGCTGATCCCGGCCAAGTCTGTCTTTTATAGCCGAAGGGGTCTGTCTTACATCGGTGGGTCTTATGGCCTCATGGGCATCCTGTATGTTCGGGCGCTCCTTTGAACTTCCGGTATCATGTCCGAGATACTCCTTCCCGTAGTTCTCATCAATAAAGGAGGCCGCGTCTTTTTTTGCTTCATCCGATATCCTGGTGGAATCGGTACGAAGATATGAGATTATACCGTCCTCATAAAGGTTCTGCGCGATCCGCATCGTCTTTGACGTTGAAAAATTGAGCGCTCTGCTCGCTTCCTGCTGCAGGGTACTGGTAGTGAAAGGAAGCGGGGCCTTCCTGATCCTCTCCCCCCTCTTTACCTCTGTGATGCTGTAAGATGCTTTTTTACAGAACTTATCGATCTCCTCTGCTTCGGCGGCAGTCCGGATCTCCTTCTTTCCGGAAAGATCCCCGTAAAAGTGAGCATTGAGCGGTTTCTTTTCGCCTTTGACATCAAATACCGCATCGATCGTCCAGTATTCCTCGGGAATAAAGGCATCGATCTCATCCTCGCGGTCACAGATGAGCCTTAAGGCTACCGACTGCACGCGTCCTGCCGAAAGCCCTCTTTTAACCTTTGCCCACAAAAGCGGCGAGATCCCGTAACCCACAAGCCTGTCGAGCACACGTCTTGCCTGCTGTGCATCGACCCTGTCCATATCTATATCCCTGGGTTCCGAAAGGGATTTTTTGACTGCATTCTTTGTTATCTCGTTAAATGTGATCCGGTAGACTTTTTTATCGGTCTCTCCGGGGTTGAGCTTGAGCGCATTCTCAAGATGCCAGGATATTGCCTCACCTTCCCGGTCAGGGTCGGTCGCAAGAAATATCTTGTCGGCTTTTTTGACTTCCTTCCTTAATGAAGCGAGCAGATCACCCTTTCCTCTGATGGTTATGTATTTGGGTTCGAAATCATTTTCAACGTCTATGCCCATCTGGCTTTTGGGAAGATCCCTCACATGCCCCATGGATGCCACAACCTGATAATTGCTTCCGAGAAATTTCTTTATGGTCTTGACCTTTGCAGGTGACTCCACTACTACTAAATTCTTTGCCATTCCCCAATCCTCCGTTGGCATTTCGGATTTATCCGATCATATGACCGGTTTACGATACTCACGAAAATGGAGTGTACACCATAATTATTTGTGTTGCAAGATTATTTTATCC
>JAILQK010000031.1 GCA_024699045.1 Lachnospiraceae bacterium
GTAGATAAGAGCAGATCAAAAGAGACCGGGGGAACCGGACTGGGTCTGGCAATCGTGAAGCATATCGTTGAGCTTCATGATGCAAGGATCAAAGTCGACAGTGCCCCCGGAGAAGGAACTACCATGACAGTTGTCTTTTAACGCTAGTCTGGCGGTTCAGGCTCCGTACTCCTGCATTAATGTACCGGCATATCAGGGGTTAAGCAGCCCTATGTGTTTGGACAGCATGGCCACCTTGTTTGACATGGTTGTGAATAATTCCTCTGCGTTTCGCGGGTTGAGACAGATATAGTTGTGAACGTCCTTTTTGGGGATCGCCATTACGATAGTCTCTTCTTCGGCGATAGCGGTATATGGACTGGCCTTTCCCGAAAAACAGCTGTACTCCCCGAAACTGCTTCCCTTAGCATTGATCCCTAAAAGATATTCGTTTTCTTTTCCGTGATTCAGATATAAACCTACGCTGCCGTGCATGACCTTATACAGGGTAGGATCATCCTCTCCCTCCCTGACGATAATATCTCCGGCATTGTATTTATCCTTTTGTTTGATCTGCTCCTTATAGGTGTTTTCGATCGCATGCACCAGGTTGCGGACAAATGTATTATACGGTGCCGGAACATTATGCACTGCCGCTCTGTCTACTACATAGCCGTTGATTGTGTCTATTTCGGTCCGCCTGCAATTCATTACATCCTGTGACATGGAGGAGAAACCGCCTGCGACTTCGGTGCAGGTGCTTCGTATGAATGAAAGTACATCCAGGTAGGAGAAATGCTGCCCCTCCGCCTCTGCTACGTCGATCGCTTCACATACGAGTTTTTCCGCAAAGTTCCAGGCATATTCATTGTCTATCAGCATCCCGATAGGCGATTTGGTGATAGCGGTGAAGGAATTGATCGAGAGATTGACAAAGAGCTTATTCCATATGATCCGTTGTATGTTATCGGACACGGCATATTCTATTTTTGAAGCATTAAACGCGGCTACGACTTCGTCGAATCTTGCTGTATCCTTGTCTCCGCCGAGCGTTGTTACACCTTTTCCGCTGTGACTTATATTGCCGTTATCCAGGTTCACCGCATTATCAGTGGTCACAGCGATTATGACATGGTTGCGGGGGACAAATTTTGACAGCTTAAGATCATTACCACCGCCGTTCTGGACAGTCATCAGTATCGTGTCATCCCCGATGAGGTTTTTATTTATCTCCATTGCCGATTCTGTATCATAGCCTTTAACAGTCATTAATACAAGATCAACTGTTTCCGGGCATTTTCCTGAAAGTGCGGCCGATACATTTTTTTTGTAATGCCCCACACTGCCGTCTTTTTCATATACCGTGATCCCGTCTTTATTGATCGAGTCCACGACCTTCTCACGTCTGGCGATCATGCATACTTCATTTGCGGTACTTAAATAAGCCCCGAAGAAACAACCGAGAGCTCCGGATCCTATAATCGCGATCTTCATAGTAAATGCCTCCTGTAGATTCGTTTGTGCTGTTGAAGGTATATCTCTCATATATATCTTATCAAAAAATACCGGCGTATGGAAAAATCAGTACAAAATAAATTGCAATAAATCGGCAAACAATTCAGCCGGTTCATAATACACAGACAATGAGTCGTGGATTTATCCTTAATCGTGATCGCGGTAATCATCAAAAGGGGACAGCGTACTGACAAAACAACGGGAGCTAAGGTATAATAAATCAGTACCTGAACCGGAAACGTAACAGAGGGAAAGAGGCAGTCCAGAGGAAAACGTTTATGGATCGTAGGAATAATAATCAGTTTATCATTTTTGTGTTATCTGTGGCCGCCATGGGTCTGGTTATAGAAAGCTATATGCTGGGGTGGGAGTTTTGGGTTCCGCCTCTTATCCTTCTGGGGATCTTATGCTGCTGGATCCTTCACATCAAAGCAAAGGATGACGAAAGATCCAGTGAAGTGTTTTATTTTGTTTTCGCATGCCTTGCTGCTCTGTTTCACGGAGTGCATGAGACCAGTCTGTTTGATGTGTCTATAGTGGCAATGCTGCTTCTGGTATCATTGGCCAGCATGGATCGAAAGATGTTCATGCATATTTTCCTTATAGAGTATTTCATCATCATTGTGATCCAGCTTGTCATGGTCATGAAAAAGGCAGATGTGGTGATCGATTCTTTAGGTGTTTCGAGGCTTTTCTTACATGTCTCCGGTGTATTACTGGTGTATTTGAATTGTGTCCGGCATATACAGGGACGGATCGATATGAAGGAAAAAGATAAAAACAAAGACAGGCAGATCGCGGCTTATGACGAAGACATGGAGAATTTTCTCTCTAATATTTCACATGAACTGCGTACCCCCGTCAATGTCGTAAACGGGATGTCGGATCTTCTGATCAAAAGAAATACAGGAGACGAGGCTGTATCTATCAAAGATGCAGGGATCCGGCTGTCTTACCAGATCGAGGATATCCTGGATTACACCGAATCAAATAGAAAGAAGCTTATCCTCGAAGAAGAGAATTACCAGATCACTTCGCTTATCAATGATGTGGTTACCAATTTTCGATGTAATAAAGACAGCACCGGTCTGGAACTTGTAGTGAATTTAAGCCCCAGGGTACCGGCTGAAATGAAGGGGGATATCAAGAAACTTCATAAAATATTCCGGCATCTTCTGGAGAATGCCATTAAATTTACCAAAGAGGGAGGTATCTACTTATCTGTAGCGACAGAGGAAACCTCCTACGGCGCAAA
Source organism: Lachnospiraceae bacterium (assembly GCA_024699045.1). Classification (GTDB taxonomy): domain Bacteria; phylum Bacillota; class Clostridia; order Lachnospirales; family Lachnospiraceae; genus NK4A144. The sequence continues at coordinate 2,750 of JAILQK010000031.1, forward strand.
TCTTTGTGTAGAGATGATAGATACAGGCTGCGGAATGGAACGTCTGGCCATTGCGGAGGCAGCTGAAGGGATGTATCAGGGAAATAAAAAGAGGAACAGAAGCTCGGGAGGGATCGGCCTGGGCCTCTCCATTGTTTATGGACTTACCCATAGAATGGGGGGCTTTGTACGCATTGAAAGTGAGGTAGGGGAAGGAACTACCGTCAGAGTTACCATTCCCCAAAAGATCGTGGATAAAACCCCG
>JAILQK010000160.1 GCA_024699045.1 Lachnospiraceae bacterium
TAGATCGTATCCGCAGTTTTTAAACACACGACAAGAGATTGTTTTAGATCGGATCCGAAGTTTTTGAACACACGACAGGAGATTATTTTAGATTGGATAATAAAAGAGATGACCTGACCTGGGAAGAGATAAGCTGTGAACATATCATTCAGAACGAATGGATAGATTTCAGACAGTCTGCTTACCGTTTTCCCGACGGTACCGTATACGAACCCTATTACAGCTACAGCCGCCGTGATTATGCGGTGATAGTCGCCACCGATACCAAAGGCGACTATATCTGTGTCAGACAGTTCCGGCAGGGGATCCGGAAAGTCACCACGGAGTTTCCGGCCGGAGGCATCGAGCGTTCCGACGGAAAGGAATATTCGCGCGGGGGCAGATCCGGGATGTCGGAAGACGCTCTTTCCGCCGCAAAACGTGAGCTGGCGGAAGAGACCGGATATGAATCGGATGAATGGAAACACCTGCTGACCGTCCCCTCAAATGCCACGATCGCCGACAATTACGCCTTTATCTATATGGCCCGAAACTGCCGCAAGGTCAGGGACCAGTCTCTCGACGAGACGGAATTCCTTCAGGTGACCACGATCCCGGAATCCGCGCTCAAAGAGCTCATCTCCTGCGGGGAATTCCCCCAGAGCGTACATATCCTGGCCTGGTTCCTTGCAAATGAGGCAACAAAGAAATGAAAGAAAAACCGGTTTCCCGAAATGAACTTTTTGTAAAATACGATGCTCTCAAAGAGCGTCTGCGTCTTCTCGGTAAAGCCGCCGTGGCTTTTTCCGGCGGGGTGGATTCCACCTTTCTCTTATATGCCGCGCACGAAGCGCTCGGAGAAAACGTGATGGCGGTCACGGCAAAGTCATGCCTCTTTCCCGAAAAGGAAACCTCCGAAGCCGAAGATTACTGCAGCGAGCTTGGGATAAAACATCTGATCCTTCCGGTCGACATCCTGTCCGATGAGGATATCGCCGATAATCCCGCAAACCGCTGCTATCTTTGCAAAAAAAAGATCTTCGGGGCTTTTCTCGATATAGCCAGACAGGAAGGCTTCTCTTCACTGGTGGAAGGATCAAACCTTGATGATGATAATGATTACCGTCCCGGACGTCAGGCCGTCAGGGAACTGGGGGTTTTAAGCCCCTTAAAAGATGCCGGTCTGTCCAAGGCCGGGATCAGGGAGCTCTCTGAAGCCTTTGGTCTTCCGACCGCAGACAAGCCCTCTTTCGCCTGTCTTGCGAGCAGGCTTCCCTACGGAGAAAAGATAAATGAAAAAAAGCTTAAGATGATCGACTCCGCCGAGCAGTATCTGCGAAGCCTCGGTTTCGGTCAGCTCCGGGTGCGCATGCATGGAGACTCCGCCCGGATAGAGCTTATTCCGGAGGACTTCGACCGTTTCATGCAAAATGACCTGCGTCTTATGGTACACGACAGATTAAAGCATCTGGGATTTTCGTATATATCCCTTGACCTCATGGGCTATCGGACCGGAAGCATGAATGAGACCCTTTGAGCAGCTCAAAACTTCCGCCAGAACTTACGCCAAAACTTACGCTATTCCGGATCTTCCCCGAAAGATACAAAGGTCCTGCGGTAGGCCCTTACATTTCCCATATCATAGGATTCACCCTCAGGTGTAAAAGCAAGCATCCCGGAATTTTTCATCACCCGCTCGAGCGCCACAGTAAGCTCCACCTCCTCAGAGGAATGACCTTCTTCGCTTTCCAGGCACATGGCGGCAAGCTCCGAAAAAACCTCTTTTGTCAGAATATAAGCCCCGAATGCGGCAAGATACAGATCCTCCCCGTTCCTGCCCGTGACCCCGAGATGATCCTCTGCATACTGCGGAGTAGGCTTTTCCGTTATCCTGTCAAGATCCAGGACTGTCTTTTCCTGATCTTCCCACGCCCCGGCAAACACGCCGTAATTTGAGACATCCGGCAGAGGCACTTTGTGCACCGCAACCACAGGCTTTCCGTAAGTATCAAAGACCTGCATGAGCTGTTTCGTGCAGGGAACCTCTGTATAACTCTTATAGATCGTATCCCCTAAAAGCAGCATTACCGGGTCTTCTCCCGCAAAGTCCTTTGCCTGATAGACCGCATGCCCGAATCCCTTCTGCTCGGTCTGGAGCACGAACCTCACCTTATCCGCTATCCCCCTGAATCTGTCCTCGTACTGCTTCATCTCCTCCGACAGGTTTGCGTAATGCTCAAGCGGGAGCGGCTTTTTGAAAAAGTCCTCATAGAATCTGCGCTCTTCGGGGTTGATTATGAAGCAGATCTCTTCTATTCCTGCCCTGACAAGCTCTTCAAGCAGAATAAGTATTACCGGCTTTAAGATCCCGTCCCTGTCGACTACCGGACAGAATTCCTTCTTTATCCCTCTTGTGGCAGGGTATAATCTGGTTCCGAACCCCGCTACTGGGATTATGGCTTTCCGCACCGCGGAATTGGGCTTCAGCGTAAGTTTATAGGCGGTCATTTTCTTTACATTGGTAAGATAATCAAAGAGCTCCTGCTGGGTCTTCTCATCCTTTGCAAGGAACTGCACCGTTCCGTCACCCTGAGATCCGACTCCCTTGCCTCCGTAAGTGAGCGCCTTTATCTTTTCATCCTTGAGTGTCTCATGTAAAACCGGGGAAGTCAGCTCCCGCGGGCACATCGGAGCGACCTTTTCATCAAAAAGCGCCTGTGCCTCCGTCATAAGCTTTCCGATATTTTCGGCATCTCCCGCAGAGATCAGGGTCATCGCCCTTCCGGTGATATCCAGATTGTCCTTCCCCAGCGCTTCATGCAGCCGCTCTTCCATTTCATTTGACGCAAAGGGATAGCCTCTGTTCAGATCGGCGAGGATCCGCACCGTGTCCTTTCCCGCCATAAGATCCGCAAACACATAGTACAGATGCTCCTTCACCGGTATCCGTTCCACTTCCGTATCGTGTCCGTCAAAGGTCATCGCTACCGGCGCCACTCCGTACGCGCATGCCTGATCGAGTCTTCCGCATCTTGACGGAGTGCGCTGTTCACCCCAGTATGCGATATTCATTATTCCCTCGGTATTGAGATGCAGATCATAGAGCCGGTTAAACGCCCTGGCTACGAGCACGCACACCGCGGCGCTTGAAGACAGACCGCTCTGGACCGGCAGATCCTGATCATAGATCTCTATAGTGATCCCCCCTACCCTGTACCACTCGCACATATATGAAGCGACTCCGCACACATAGGAATAATAACCCCCCTTTTGCGCCGCCTCCTTTAGCTTCTCCCTGCTCATCTCGCATGAAAAGGAATTCTCCCCTATCCCGCTGACCTTATCGGTAAGACAGAATCTGTCGCTCCGGTATGCCTCGGCATATATTCCCTGCTCTATCCCCGTGACTATGGCCCGTCCCGGCTCGACCTCGGCGTTCATCGTTCTGTTCTGCCCTGCCCAGTCACTGTGTTCCCCGAAAAGGCAAAGCCTTCCCGAAGCGAATAATTTGATCTTCTCCATACTCATTTGATCTTCTCCCTGCTCATTTGATCTCCCTGCTCATTTGATCTCCCTGCTCATTTGATCTTCCTGCTCATTTGATCTTCCTGCTCATTTGATCTTCCTGCTCATTTGATCTTCCTGCTCATTTGATCTTCCTGCTCATTTGATCTTCCTGCTCATTTGATCT
>JAILQK010000175.1 GCA_024699045.1 Lachnospiraceae bacterium
GCGAAGATGATCCGGCTGCATCAGGCATAACGCTTCGCCATATATATTATCATCCTCCCGGATTATTTGTCCTATCTTTTTTTACATACCGGAAATCACATTTATCATACCCCGTGCAAAGCGTGCCCTGCCTCAAAAAAACGAGTCCCGGAAGATCTGCGCTTTCCGCCTCGTCAAAACGACAAAAAATCGGCCCCAGCTCCGGACACCCGTTAGCAGCAAAAAGGCGAAAATAAGGACATTCCGTGACGTCGAAACCGAAGCCATCCTTCCCACAGTCTACAGGTCTCACCATAAACCCTCTTCCGTTTCCCATAACCATGACCTTTGGAACCAGGGTCCTGGCAACCGAAAACGTACCGGGTATTACCATCATAAAACGCATCTTTCTGTTTGCCTTCTTGCCTGCCCGCTGTAGAACAGCATCCATTTTGGCAAGGAGTTTACGCTGCCCGGCGGCTGGTTCCGTCTGATACAACGCGAGAGCCGTGTACAGATCACTCATAAGATAATGCATAAGGAAATACGCCGGTCCTGCAGACAGGTTTACACGCTGATCAGGATGCTCCTCGATCAGGCGCTGCACCGTCTCACTTATCTTATCAAGTCTGTCACCCGGCAGAGACCTGAGGATTGGCAGAAAATCGTTATGCCGCAGCATGTCACGTGGAATAAACCGCCACCCCATCACATCTTGAAATCGATTACATCAAGCTGCGACATTCCGTTCTTATCCGCAATGGGAGCCATAATACGATACAGGATCCCGAATCTCTTGTCCGGCTTGATATATCCCGTAGACATTTTCTTCCACTGCACACGGGCGAAACGATCACTCCAGCTTTTCAGCTCATTCTCCGGATCGTCCAGCGCAAAGTTTGTGCTGATGTCAATGCCGGAAGCCTTGAGCGCCTTCAGATCAAGATCCTTTCCCTTTTGATTCTGTCCGTCAAAAGCGATCCTTCCCCCGGGAAAACGCTCAGCCATTGCACAGAACAGTTTTTTCACATCCTCTTTTTTGAAATAAAGGAACACTCCCGATGCTATGAAAACGACACCCTCCTCCGCATCAAAATCTATCTTGTCGAACCATGATAAGTCATTCAGATCAGAGGCGATGTTCTTTTCCCGATCCGTGGATGGGATCAGCTGCTCCCGTAGTTCGATGACATTTGGAAAATCGACATTTGCAAATCTGCAGGTTCCATTATCAGCCTGATGTCCTGCTGTATCCAAACCGCATCCCAGATTAACAACCAAAGCACTCGGATGATCCTTCAGATAATCTTTTATCTCCCACACCAGCGCCGCCTGCCGGGTAGCGGCAGCAAGTGATCCGATCTTACCCTTAACCCCGGAAGCGGCCTTCTCCATAACCGAAAAATCATAATCCACCTGGTCCATGATCCCCTGGACATCCTGATCCTTAAATATATCGGGATAATTCCTGACAGCCCAGGCCTTTCCGAATAACGGCAAAACAAGAGTTTCCTGCACGCTGTTCTTCTCCACTTTGATCTTTTTGTTCATTGCCCCTTCTTCCCATCCTTTTCTCTGTTTTTTTGTAAGATATGCACCATTCCGTCTGTAAAAACGGATTGAATATCATTGATCGTCCTCATGATCTCTTCCCGGTCGTCTCCCTCCAGTACCGCCTGTCCTAATGTTGAAAAATAACTGCGGACAAGCAGCTTCTGTGCCAGTGGTTCCAGCGGTAATTCTGCTTTTCCCGAAGCCTGCGTCATAAACAGGAGATTCTGTTCCATCATCCCGGACAGAAAGTTCTCGTATCTCGTCCCTCCTGCGCACTCCAAAAGCAGATAGGTTTCATCCCGATTGTCCATAAGGAAATCAACAAGTCGCGGCATATACGCAGTAAACACGTCTGTCATCTTTGCGAGTTTCTCTTCATCCGGAAGACCATTCAGTATCTCTGCCATCTCTGTAAGAGAAGTTAGGATCCCTTTCGCAGCAGGCTCGACCAATGCATTGAAAAGTTCTTCCTTAGAATTGTAATAGCCATAAAATGCACCTAACGTATAACCGGCTTCCGAGACGATCCTGCGTAGTGATGCACGCTGGAAACCGACATCCATAAAATGCCTTTTTGCGCTGTCATGTATTTTTTGTAATGTATCAGTCTTCTCCACGAATATCTCCCCGTATATATCACTGCTATATATCGCTGCTATATTCTATTCTTCTCTCCGCTCTGAGTCAAGAAAACACATCCTGCCTAACAATTCGTATGATCCAAGTCACAATTCTTATTGAAAACGGCTGACGTGACAGATAAAAATTAAGATGTTATAGTCAATAAGTTAGAAAAGGAGTAAGAAAAATGTCAGATTTGATCAAAAAAGCAAAAGATACATATTCATCGATCGGTATGCGTTACGCTATCATGTATATCGTTTATTACTTCATCATTATGGTGATCCTGTATATATATAAAGTCGTGGCCGGTGAGTTGCCCGAAGGAACTCCTCTTTATCTTACTGATGGTCTGGTACGGTTCTTATTGATCTATCCTCTGATGTTATTCCTGGTAGCAAAGAAAGTACCGGCTTTTGACATGCCTAAAAAGAAGCTTGGAGTCAAAGGATTTTTAGTCAGCTTTTGTATCATATTCGCATTCGGACGCCTATCTGCAATGATAGAGACTAACATTATGACAAAGATTACCGGAAATAATGCTTTATCCAATAGTCAGTCCCTTAATATCGCAAAGGACTCGAGTGTTGCCCTTAACATTATCATGCTTAGCATAATCGTCCCCATCTTCGAAGAGCTTTTGTTCAGAAAATTTCTGGTTAGCCGAATCGTAAACTATGGAGAAAAAACTGCCATATTGGTTTCCGGAATCATGTTCTGTCTGTTTCATGCAAGTCCGAGCCAGCTTACATATACATTTGTATTGGGATGTATGTTGGCATATCTATTTATCAGAACCGGAAACATCCTATACACTATTGCTATCCATATACTGTTTAACCTGGCGGGAACTTCATTCACTATGTTTATGAGGCAGATCGCAGATTTCACAGAGATGATCAGCAAAGCAGACAGCGCGGCACTCACTCAATATATTACCGAACATCTCACTGATCTTTCGGGCCTGATCATATATTTGCTGTTTTCATATTTACTTATTGCAGTCGGAATTATTCTTGCCATCGTTAAAAGAAAGAATATCGTTTTTGAGAACCACCCCGAGGAAATTGAAAAGGGAAAACAGTTGTCGACCGCATTCTTAAATGCCGGCATGATCTTATATGTCGTTCTCTTTGTTGCTGTGATAATACTCAACCTAAATGGGTACAGCCAGCTTGATATCCTGTATCTGTTATGAGCTGTCCGGTTGCTCAATAAAATACTTTGTCATAAACACACCCTAGGCAATAAAATTATTGCTTAGGGTGTTTATTTGATATCCTAATATCCTATATGTTGTCACAAGTACTAGCAAAGCAGAAGTAAAAACTGTTATTTGAGCGATAAATCATAGATTTTAGATGTATTTACTAATGATACGTAATAACAATTTTTGTTTCCGGATCATAATATTCGGATGAAGCAAACGATACATCTCCCCCAATAGCTACGCTCTCAATGGTATCTTCTTTATTCGAAAACCATCCGGCATCGTTCAGGTCGACGGTTGATATATTTGTAAATCCGGCGCTATCTAACTGTTCCATTACAGCTTGATAATTCTTGCCTTCCATATCAATAGCAGACTGACCAACTCTGATCATTCCATCCTCCACATGTTTTTTATCATCCAAGCCAACTAGTAATATACAAACCCACAACATAATGAACCCAACTAAGGAAAACAAGGC
>JAILQK010000184.1 GCA_024699045.1 Lachnospiraceae bacterium
TTTCCGCCTCTCCGTAGATATATATATGCTTTTCGCTGATCGTCATTCCGGTCATCTCTCCTCTTCCCCCTTATAAAACCGATTCTCAAGCCCTTTCTCCCATTATCTTACACTATGATCATGGTTCCCGTGTAGTGCGAAGCCGCTGCCACAGTTTTTTCCATGGATCGGATATGAACCCGGGGGACGGTGTCAGGGGGTCACAGTCTAATGGACCCGGAATGGACCTGAGGGACGGTGTCAGGGGGCCACTAACTAATGGAACTTGAATGGACCCGGGGGACGGTGTCAGGGGGCCAGAATCTTATTTTCGGAAGAAATCTTTGATACACATGATAAAAGAGGGATCAGTGATCACTCTTATCATGTCATACCGGATAAAATAAAAACCAAAAAATACAGAGGATCTGATGTAACTGATCATCTTATCGTTGCTGATATCGCAATGATCACCTTGTCCCCATATTTATAAGAGCTTTGTCCAAAAGTCTTTTCAACTGCTGCAGCTCCTCTTCGTGAAGGTTTATACATCCCTGCATAGCCTCCGGGACCTTGATTGCCCGTTCCTTCAAAAGTTCTCCGGTTTCAGTGAGGGTAAGGAACAGCTTTCTCTCATTACTGTCGGGTCTTACGCGATTTATAAGTCCTTGTTTTTCCAATCGTTTGAGCAACGGTGCAAGGGTTCCCGAGTCCAGATATACGATCCGTCCCAGCTCACCTTCAGTCATGCCACCCCTCTCCCAGAGGACCATCATCACGACAAACTGTGTGTATGTCAGGCCAAGCTCTTCGAGCGGCTCGCGATACTGTCTCACGACTTCCTTGGCACATGCATAGAGAGGAAAACAAAGCTGGTTTTCCAGACGGATGCAGTCATATTTATTCGTTTCTCTTTTGCCTGCCATTGTATATACCTGCCTCATCCGGAAACGGATATCATTTCTCGGTCATATCAAAAAAGATCAGGTTTCTTATTCCCCGAGCATCTCTATGATATAGTTCTCGATGCCGATCTGCTCGATCAGGCAAAGATGTCCTTTTACCCAGTTAAGATGATCCTGCTCGTCAAGGATAAATTCTTCGATCATATGTCTGGTAACATAGTCATCATCGAACATGGCAAGGGACTTGCTCATCATGGGAAGCGCCTCCGTAGCATCCTTGCAGTCATATTCAAGCATCTCTTTGATATCCGTAATGACAGGATATTCCTGAAGTACGACCGCCGGTGTTTCTCCAAGCTCGATCAGACGGGCATTGACCTTTTTAGCCTCTTCCCATTCCTCATCTGATTCTGCCATGATCTTATCAGCCAGCTTATTCATCCCACGTGCCTTTAATAACTGTGCATGAATAGAATGCTGCTGAGAATTTCCGAACCATCCCTGTGCTAATCCCTTTAAGAATTCGATCTTTGTCATTTCCGTATCCTCCATATCTTATGATAGATTGTTTGTAGTTGTGCGCGTTATTATTGTGCGCAACCATTAATAATAATTATGCCCACCAGGGATACGGTTTCAATTAAGAAAACAGCCCGTCTCTCTCATAATGAGAGGATCAGGCCGAAATCTCTCATTTTCTGAAATTTTCTAATCGAGAAGATATTGATGTAACGGTTCGGGAAGCGAATTGGCATAGATCTCAGCCATCTCTTCGGGTGTCGCCTCATGTATCCCCAGGATCCATTCACAGGTCAGACTGACCGTACCGAGACAATAAATGCGGATATATGATTCCTCCCGGGAGCTGAGCTTTTCTTTATTGCATGAAGAAAGGATCTGTCTCCTCAATGCATCACAATTTATCTCGGTCATATACCGCACGAAAGAGTCATGTCCTGATGTATGCTGAAACAGATTCGCCAGATACTCCTTTTCCGAATAGAACCATTTTGCACCGTCGATCAGTGTTTGCCGCCATACATAGGAATCCCCGATCCGCCCCATAATACCCGCTACACCTCTGGTGTGCTCCCATGCTATCAGATCATATTTATCCTTGAAGTTACGGTAAAAGGTGGCCGGAGAATATCCGCAGTTATCCACGATATCCTGGACTGTGATCTTATCGATAGTTTTAAGTGCTGCCAACTCACGGAATGATTCCGCAAGGATCTCTTTTGATGTTTTTCTCTTCATAATCCTTTGCCATTTTGACCCGGAACGGACCTTCGGTGGACCCGGGGGACGGAGTCAGGGGGCCAAAATCTCAGGTCCCCATGTCTCCATAAGTCTGTCTAAATTCCATGCCGCATTTGCCGGACTTGTAGATGGGAGGACAGTTGCCTTCATCCCGGTCACAGGCTCTATATGTTTTATATAAAGCTTTTCCGCGGTCTTTCCGTTTACGATTATCTTTCGGATCGGTGCCCCTTTCAAAATACTGCTGATATCATTTGGTTTTGCCTTCCTTATGCTGGCATCGGATGACCCGATGATCTCACATTCTGCGATCACATCCCACAAAGCCAGATGATGATCAAGGATAAGCGCCTTCTTTTCATCTATACCCCCGGGAACGTCTTCATGAAAGATCCCTGCGATCACTTTCCAGAATCTGTTCTGCGGATGACCGTAAAAAAATGATTGCTCCCTTGATCTTACCGACGGAAAGCTCCCTAAGATCAAAAGCTCCGATTCCTCATTATAGAGTGGGGGAAACGGATGATGCACCAGGTGGACCTGGGGGACGGAGTCAGGGTACCATCCTGTGGACCTGGAGCCGGAGGCCCCGGTCGTACCCGTATGGCTCTGTGAGGTCCCGGTCAAACCCGTATGGCTCTGCGTGGCCCTGCGGGACGGAGTCATAGGTCACCTGCCATTCTAACATGCCTGATCATCAGTATAAACGCAACTATCATTGATGAAAAGTCAACTATCGGCTGGACCATCATACATCCATACAAAGGTATCAGGCTGTCCATAATGATCAGAAGAGGGATGTCCACTACCCCTTTACGGATAATACTGCAGACAAGAGCCTCCCTGCCCTTCCTGGCCTTCATGTTGTTTCTTATCAATTCCTGTTTGACGCAGAACGCGCCCCCGGCCTTACAATCACAGAAGTCGCCGCCGTTCAGCTGATTGCACACGTTGCAGTTCCCCGTCTCGCCCAGTATGCATGGACAATAGTCACCGCCATAATCTACACAGATACTGTTGTTTGTAAGCATCTCTCACTCCATCAGCCAAGTAATATCAATAATTCTACCATATCTGTGCCTAAAAGCCGAGTATTCCGGGTGGCACTGGGTGGCCCGGGTGGCCCGGGTGGCCCGGGGTGGCCCGGGTGGCCCGGGTGGCCCTGGGGGACGGAGTCAGGGGGCCATTTTTCTTTTCCATATTGCTTTTCTTTTTCAACAACGTTATAATGCGTGTACAATTTCATTCGATCACACATCGTCCAGTACTTCATAGGAGTGACTTATGCCAAGAAAACCCAGGATCATGAGTTCTACCGGCATATATCACATCGTACTTCGCTCTGTTAATCAACATATCATATTCGAAGAAGATTCCGATTATCAGAAGTTTCTGTTTATTCTTTCAGACTGCCAAAAGAAATATGATGTTCAGATATATGCATATTGTCTTATGGATAATCATATCCACATACTGATGAGTTCGCCGGATGACCGGCTCTCGGTTTTTTTCAAAAGCCTGGAGACAAGATTTGCCCGATGGTACAACAATAAATACATGCGTTCCGGCCATCTTTTTCAGGATCGTTTTTACAGCACGGTAATAGAAAATGACAGAGCTTTCCTCTCCGCGCTCATCTATATTCACAACAATCCCGTTAAAGCCAACGTCTGTCGTTTCCAGTCGGATTATCGATGGAGCAGTTTCAACGATTATTACGGCAGGAAAAATCCTTTGACCGAGCTGTCATTTGCCTGCAGCATTGCCGGGTCCAAAGATTCTCTCCTTCACTTCTTTGCAAGAGAATCAGATCGCTCCGATGACATTCTTTTCGCAAATGATCACAGACAATCAAAGTACTTCTTCACCGATGAACAAGCCCTGGATATATTTAAGTCCGTCACCGGATTATCATCTTCATCCGAGGCTACAAAGATCAGCAGAGTCAGCCGGAACGAATATGTACGCAAACTAAGGAATATAGGCTTAACGGTAAAGCAGGTTGCAAGATTTATGGATATATCCGAAACGACCATAAAGCGCCTGTGCAGAACGGGCAAATGAAATGGATCATTGAGATAATACTAAAAATACATAGCTCTGGAATGAAGATAAGAAATGACCCCCTGACACCGTCCCCCAGGGCCACCCAGGGCCACTCAGGACCACCCGGAGCCACCCAGGGCCCCCGGAGCCAATCCAGGGCCACCTAGTCCGTTCGGCGCTTCAATACATTCACGCAGACAACAAGAACCAGAGGGAACACGATGCCGGCCCAAAGCCCTGACTGTATGTTTTCTCCGAACATATGGGAAACATTACCGACTATGGCAGGCCCGGCCGCTCCTCCCACGTCTCCCGCCAACGCTAAAAAGGCAAACAGCGCTGTCCCGCCTTTGGGCAGTTTGGATGATGAGATACTGATGGATCCCGGCCACATGATCCCTACCGAAAAACCGCAGAGCATACATCCGATAAGTCCCATCACCGGCACGATCGAAAATGCAGCCAGAACATAACTGACGAGGCATAAAACCCCGGACAGGATCATGAATTTCGAAAGATCGACTTTATCACCGAAGCGACCGTACCAGACCCTGCTAAGTCCCATGAACACGGCAAACCCGCACGCCCCCAGCAGATCTCCGGCAGTCTTGCTTATCCCCAGCGAAGATTCCGCAAACGCCGATGCCCACTGAGCCATCGACAGCTCGGATGCCCCTGCGCATATCATAAGGATGATAAACAGCCAGAAGATCTTCTTCCTGAAGAGCTGCCCCAAGGTCATGCTCTCATTGCTGTCAACTATAGGCACGATCGGACATGTCGCAAAATTATATACATTGTACAGCGGGATTAACGACCACAGGCATGCCAGGATCCTCCAGTTTGACGTCCCAAAAAACACAAAAAAAAGTGTCGACAAAAGGATCGTTCCAACTGACCCCCAGCAATAAAAGGAATGCAGGAGACTCATCATGCCAGCCTTATTATCAAACGGACAGGCTTCAATGATCGGACTGCAGAGAACTTCGATAAGTCCGCTCCCGACAGCATAAATGACCACACAGAACAAAATGCCGATAAAAGGCGCCGGGCAAAGATCAGGGATGAATGCAAGCATCAACAATCCGAGGCACGATGTGATCTGGGCCGCAACAATGCTCTTCCTGTATCCTATCCGATCTACAAATCTGGCACACAGAAAATCCACTATTAACTGCGTCATAAAAAAAGTAAATGGAATAAGTGCAAGCTCTGCATAGGATATCCCGTATGTTCTGTAAAAAGTCAGAAAAAGCAGCGGCGCAAAGTTTGCTGAAATAGCCTGAGTGACGAACCCCAGGTAACATGCGAGTTTTGTTTTTCCGTAATCGTTATGCCTGATCATTGATCCATAATCCTATCCACTGAAATCTGTATTCACAAAACACGCCCAAGACAGATCGCCGTACCGTATCACGAACCGAAGATATCATATCGCATATTTCTGCAGGAATTCCTCAGGAGGTATTGGCTTTGAATAGAGATAACCCTGAAGATAATCACAGCCTATATCAGTCAGTATATCCGCCATTTCTTCTGTTTCGATACCCTCAGCCGTTATTTTGAAATTCATCTGCTTAAAGGCCTGAACAAGCGCCGGAAGTATGCCGTCAGGTGTCTTGCAGTGTGCCCGGACTATTGACATGTCCAGTTTAACATTGATAAACGGGCATCGTTTGATGCGCGATACATTGGAATACCCGCTACCGTAATCATCCAGCACAAAATGAAAGCCCTCCTGACTCATGGTCTGCATCTGATCTTCCAGAAGCTCATAATCAACCATGGTCTCTTCCGTTATCTCCAGATGAATAAGTCCGGGTGGCAGATTGTGCTCATTCAGGATGGTCATAAATCGTTCTTTCAGGTCACGCCGCATACACTGGATCGGTGAAACATTTACATTGACCCAGGAAAGCCCCATACTCTCCATATCGTGTTCAGAAAGAAAATCACAGGTCTTTTCATAAACCTGTCTTCCAACCTCATTGATCTGTCCGTTTCTCTCCGCTATGGGAATAAACTCTCCCGGCGGGATCAGAACTCCGTCTTCATCACGGATACGAGCCAAAGCCTCAGCGCCGACTATCTGCCTGCTCCGTGCATCTACGAGGGGCTGGAAGAACACCTCTATCCGGCCCTGCTCGATCGCCCTGTCCAGGGCCAGTTTCACAAGTCTCTGACGTACAAGACTGTCCATATCTTTAGTACCGATCTTAAAATCTGCATTCTGCATGGATTCTGTGGCTTTCAATGAAGAAGCCAGAGCATTCAGGACATTATCAAGAGAGTTATTCTCCGGAGACGCCACCAGACGGACAAAGCCCGGTTCCAGATAAAATTCCATATCTTCGGTTATCCAGGGCCGGTTAAAACGTTCGCGGATCTCATCACACAACCTGTCCATGGAGATATCCTTATCGCTGTAAATAAGAAATCTCCCGCTCCTGACATAAAAGATCGTAAGCTTGGGGTATTTCTTTTCCAGGAAATACGCGATCTGGCTGGTGCAGCTGTCCATCTCACGACGTGAATAAACCTCCCTGAGTTCACTGTAATTTCGTATCATAAATCCGAGGATAGTATAGCGCTCCCTGCCCTCCCTCTCTTTTAGCAGCTGCTCGAGAGCCCTGACGTTAAAAGCGCCGTACTCCGTACGATAAAGATTATGATCCACGAAGGACTGGAAGATGATAATTATCGCCAGAAGATAGAAAAGGAACATTATGATGTAATTGGGAAGCAAGGTCCGAACACAGATCCCGACCAGAAGTATCATATTGCAGCCTAACATGGCATACCATTTTCTTCGTCTTAGATTCTTTTTTCTTAAAAAGACCAGGACGATCGATGAGAGGATATAGAAAACGGCACACAGGTAAAGGATATTATAAAGAGGCCCCCTGTGATATCCTTTCGAATCTATGAAAAAAACCGCCCCCGTAAAAAAACTCGAAAGAGTCACGATCTCACCGGCCAACCCTACGATAATAAATACCGGGTTTAGTTTAAAAATATCATCGTCATAGGAATGGGTCTCGTTATTCGTATATAAAAAAAAGATAAAAAACTGGTAAATAAAGAGGACAAAAAACAGCATGTTCAGCAGATACAAAAGCCATACGGGAAAAAGATAATACATCTCATCCGCTTTGCTCGAAAAAACATCAAAAAAAAGATGCAGCATGTTCACTACCAGAAGGACCAGAAAAAGCCTGTTCCGGTTAACGGGCAGTCTGGGACGCGAAAAGAAATATAAAAGAAATAAAAGTAGCACAAAAAGGTTCGGCAGAACAAAACTATAGTTCCACATATTCGTTACCCCGCGACCCTAAAGTCCAAACATCAAAACCACATCAATCTTATTATACCATAAGACCCTGGGGGACGGAGTCAAGGGGCCATTTTTTTTTCAAATTTTCGCGTATTTTTTTATGACCCCGGGGGACGGAGTCAAGGGGCCATTTTTTTCAAATCTTCGCGTATTTTTTTACAAAAACTATAACTTGTATATAACTCCAATCCTTTTATTCTACCTGCTCATTCTCAAGAAAGCTTTATGCCTGGAAAGCCCCGGATCAGCATTTCTGCCGGACTGCATATTAATTGGCCCCCTGACTCCGTCCCTCAGGGCCACAATAGGTGAAGGTTTTTCCGTTGTCTTCGGACCGGTAGATCCCGACGGGATGATCATCCAGTTCTTTGTCGTAGTAATCTCCGTCCGTGCCTTGTCCGATTCTAAGATAGATCACCCCGGACTCTTCCCAGGCCGCTTCCGGCACCACAAACGGGTTATACAGTGTTCCGTCGGGAAGCGCGATCTCCGGCGACGGAAGGAGCACCTCACTGAAGCTTTCCCCGGCATCGCTTGTCATGAACAACAGTCCATCACTGCCCCCATTGTATGTCAGCGAAGCAAACCCGGTACGACCATCCTCCATAAACGTTATAAACCCGGCTTCTCCTCCCGATCCGTTGAAAGGATCCTGATTCACCAGTCGCGCGCTGTCTATATCTCCCTTAGTCTCATAAGAAAGAAGAACATAGTAGCTGCTCCCCAACGCACGATCGACCGGAATAAGCGCGTACTCCCTTCCGTCCGGAAAATCATAGACAGGCCCCGGATCGTATGCGGCCCAGGCCCGTACTGTCTCCTCGGTCACCTCACTGTCAAACCCGCCTGAAACCTCTACAGCGCTGTCCTCTGCAGCACTGTCACCGGTCTCATCCCCTGATACACTCTGCCCCGAGAGCCCCATGAGCGCATCATACTCATGATCCATGAAGCGGTTGAGATACAGATAAAGAGTGTTATAGAAATCCGTGGGATCCTCCGTAAACCCTTCCAGCTCGTATTCGTCAAAATTAAACTTCACATTCTGAAATCCGGGGATTACCGGAATAAACCCCGTATAAGCCTCCCTGCCCTCCTCATAAGGAACCTTCTCAAAACAATAAGTGAGCCATTCGCAGATATCATGGCAAAACGAATCAATATCCTGCTTGCCGGGACCGTTCATCGAAATGACCGGCGTATATATGACATCCGCTGGAGACCCGCCTTCCTTGATGTCCCATGAAAGCCCTCTCTGTATCGTTCCGGGGAATAAACCCTCCGTAATAGTCTTTATCTGTTCCTGACGGTAACTGTCATGAAAAGCCATTTTATTGTCGGCCCGAAAATCAATCCCGTCAGCCCTGATCCGGTATCCGTCACCCTGCTTTGATATCTTCTCCACGTTTGAAATACCATATCTTTCCTTCAGGATCTCCTCAATTTCCCCGTTCGTATACCCTTCAAACGACTCCCTGCCGTCATAGAACACCTCTACTTCTTTATCTGCCTGCTCACTGCCCTTAAAAGTAATAACAACACCGTACTTCGTCCACTCCACGGAATAATTGTCCGGTCTGAAAGCCGCGCCGTCATCGGAAATATCCTCACGGAACGACGTGATCTCGTTCTTACCGTCGTAAACAGTCACCTTTGCATGAGACTGACCAAACGGAAAATCAGCCTCCCCAACTGACTGAAAGAGGATATTGTACCTTCCGTCAGGGGATTTCTCCCTGCCGACCTCCGATAATCTCCATGACATTTCATATTTGATCATCAGTCCGAACAATAAAATGAGCACGACAAACGCACCCAGGATAATAAGAACGGTCTTGATCACCTTCTTTAACATTTTTTTCCAACTCCCATATCCGGCATCTACGACCCGCCATCAACGAACCGGCATCAACGAACCGGCATCACAGCCACATCGAAAACCACACATCGAAAACCACACATCGAAAACCACACACCGAAAAACCAACTCTCCGTACTCCACACACCGAAAAACCAGCTCTCCGAACTCCACACACCACAAAGCTTACCCGACCGCCCCCAGCTCCACTCCGGCTCCACTCAATTGACCCCCTGACACCGTCCCCCAGGGCCACTCCGGCTCCACCCAATTGACCCCCTGACTCCGTCCCCCAGGGCCACTCCAGGGCCACTCCGGGTCCACTTACAATCCGTAGGCGATCTTTATGATGTCATCGATCCCGGTCTCCTCTATGGAAACGTCCTTTATCGTTTTTATTTTGGAGAGATCGGCGATGATATCCGCAGCCGTTATATCCTTTTTCATAAACCTGTATTTTGCCACATTCCCTTTGTGCTCCGTCATCTCGCACCTT